>CAZSLR010000126.1:0-6018 GCA_964607635.1 uncultured Oscillospiraceae bacterium | reverse complement strand
TTCGTATAGCCGCTGTCCTGCGCGATCACCGCAACCGGCAGGTCGCTGTTTTCCAGTAAATACAGTGCGCGCTTCAATCTTCCCTTCGCGATATCCTCGCCAACTGTACACATGAATATTTCACGGTACAAATGCTGAAACCGCGATAAGCTAAGACCGGCTCTGTCGGCCAGCTCTTGTATGCGCAACCCTGCCTGAGGCAGACTATACAGATCATTTCTTATACTGGCAAAAGCCGGGTAGTAGTTATGATATGTTCTGTCTTGATGTCTGCTTGTCTGAAAAGCAGACAAGGACTCAAACAGCGTTAGCATGATGCCGGTATCAACCAGATCGCGCTTGCTTTTGCTGCCTGATCCGGCTAGTTGAGAATCGACATCTGCTCTATTCTGAATCACGGGTCTCTCCTCAAAAGCATCTGTTCCGATCATATGCCTGTTCGTTTGCAGCAGCTTGATCAGTTGTGTAACAAATTTAGCGTCATCGAGTGGCACTGGCTTGTTCAAAATCAGACCAAACGATCTGATCAGCTCTATCGCTGCCGGGCTCTCTACCTCGAAATGAATCCAGTCATTTACAAAAGGCTTGAAGCTTGAGCGATAGTGATGCTTAATCTCTGGCTCCATCAATATATAATGGTCCTGACAAGAAATATAACCATCCTCTGTTTCGAACTCACATGGTGATCGGAAAAAAACAAACACATAGTGTGATGTGCCGCCCGGACGATTGATCTCAATACCAGTATGATGAGTGAACGCATAACCGCTGTCTATAATATGAAACATGTATTGTCGTCCTCGCAATAATAGAAATCTGTTAGTGTGTTACGATGTCATTGTAGCATTAAATGATGATTAAGTGACACGTAATGATATTGAACAAGCTAGAAAACGGTCATATACTAGAAGGTAGTCAGTATTATTTGATGATTTTGGAGGTACTAAAATGAGTAAGCTGATAGTAAATGCAGCAAAACGCGGAAGCACGATAAATCGAAATATCTACGGACACTTTTCCGAGCATCTCGGCAGATGTATCTATAATGGATTGTATGTGGGCGAGGACTCTGAGATACCAAATGAGAAGGGCATGAGGACCGATGTGGTCGAAGCCCTCAAGAACATAAAAACACCTGTCCTGCGTTGGCCAGGCGGCTGTTTTGCTGATGAATATCATTGGAAGGATGGCATCGGTAAGAAGAGCGATCGCAAGAAAATGATCAATACTCATTGGGGCGGTGTTGTCGAGGATAATTCCTTCGGCACGCATGAGTTTTTAGAACTCTGCCGTCAGATCGGCTGTGAGCCATATATTAACGGTAATGTCGGCAGCGGCACAGTACAGGAAATGAGCGAATGGGTCGAATACATGACTTTTAACGGTGTATCACCTATGGCTAAGCTCAGAGAAGAGAACGGCCAGGCAGAGGCTTGGAAGGTTAAATATTTCGGCGTCGGCAACGAGAACTGGGGCTGCGGCGGCAATATGCGCCCGGAATATTACGCTGATCTTTATCGCCAGTTCCAGACCTATATTCGCAATTACGGTGACAATAAGATCTATAAGATCTGCTGTGGTGCCAATGTTGATGACTACAACTGGACTGACAAGGTCATGGCCAGTGCTGCTCCGTTTATGGATGCTTTGACACTGCATTATTACACCATGCCGGGCGGTTGGGTCGACAAAGGCGCGGCTCTTGGCTTCAGCATCGATGAGTATTATGAAACGCTCAAGAGAACTTACTTCATGGATGAGCTGATCGAGAATCATATGCGCATTATGAGCAGGTACGATAAGGATAACAAGATCGGTCTGATCGTCGATGAATGGGGTACATGGTATCAGGTCGAGCCAGGCACAAATCCAGGCTTCCTGTTCCAGCAGAACACCATGCGTGACGCTATGGTCGCTGCTATCAACCTAAATATCTTCAATAGACATAGTGATAGAGTTGTCATGGCAAATATCGCTCAGCTTGTAAATGTTCTGCAGGCACCGATCCTGACAGAGGGCGACAAGATGGTTCTGACACCGACCTATCATGTGTTTGATCTTTATAAGAATCATCATGACGCAACGCTGATCGAGAGCTTCGTACAGTGCGGCGAGGTTGGTACTGATGAGTACAAGATACCTCATCTTGATGTATCATCATCCGTTGATCAGGACGGCGTTATCCATATAACAATGGCTAACCTCTCAGCTGATGCAGCTCAGGATATTGAATGCCCGATAGCACTTAATGACAGCCAGCAGGTTACTGCCAGGATTCTTGCCGGCAGCATGGAAGATCATAATGACTTCAATGAACTTGACCGCGTAGGCATCACGCCTTTTGCCGGGATAACCAGAGACGCAGCTGGCTTCAGCTTCAAGATGCCGGCCTGCAGTGTCATTGAGATCACCATCGGATAAATTATGGCACGATCAATTTGTAAGCGCTGTTTGCTGGCCGAGCTTGATGATTTGAGCACCTATGAGAGTGTTCAAAAATACATCAAAACGATTCCAGCAAAAGATAGAACAAATTCGCAAGAGTATGCCAGCAGGCTCGACAGATGTCGGGCCTGTGAGCATTTGCTCGACGGCGTCTGCCATCAGTGCGGCTGTTATGTTGAGATGCGGGCAGCTTCGAGATCGCAGCGCTGTCCTAAGAAGATGTGGTGAGAGTATACGTATGAGCAAAAATCTGACAATAGTACACAATCCTTTGTTTCTGGCAGATTTCCCTGATCCCTCAGTAGTTGTTACTGAAGATGCCGTATATATGACGACCACTTCGATGCATTTTATGCCTGGCATACCGATAATGAGATCATACGATCTCGCCCACTGGGAAATCATATCCTATGTATACGATCATTTCGAGAACAACGCGGCGCACTGCTTAGAGGATGGACAGAGCATATACAGTCAAGGCTCATGGGCAACTAGTTTCAGATTTCATAAAGGTATATTCTACGTTTGCTTCAACAGTAATGACATGCAAAACACTTATATCTATCGGACTGCTGATCTGACCGGGTCAAAATGGCATCGCACTGTAATACCTGGCTTCCACCATGATCCGTCACTTCTTTTTGAAGACGGTCGGGTTTTTATAGTGTATGGAAATGGCACCATACATATCAAAGAACTCGAATCTGACTGCACAACGGTAAAAGTCGACGGCATCGATCAGGTCCTTCTTGACACGCCTGTTGTGGAAGGTCTTAACTGTGAAGGCAGCCATATCCATAAAGTTGGTGATTACTATTATCTGATGATGATTCAGTGGCCCAAGTCAGGTTCTGGACGCCGGATTCAATGGTGTTATAGAAGTGAAGAGCTTCTTGGCGAGTATACAGGTAAGATTATTCTTGATGACGATATGGGCTATCAGAATAATGGTGTTGCGCAGGGTGGCATATTCAAATTCAAGAATGAATGGTACGCGATGCTTTTCCAAGATAGGGATTCTGTCGGCAGATGCCCTGTGCTTATGCCTGTAAGCTGGCAAGACGATTGGCCAGTACTTGGTATTGAAGGGAAAGTTCCACATGAGTTTGAAGTGCCGCTGCAGGAGAAGAAGGCTGAACCATTTACCAAAAGCGATGATTTCGAATATGAGACTGATAAATTGCATTTTGCCTGGCAGTTTAATCACAATCCCGACGATAGATATTGGTCTGTTACTGAGAGACCCGGGCATCTAAGACTTAAGAATGGTCAATTATCGAATTGCCTTGAGAATGCCAGAAATACTTTGACGCAGCGTACTACGGGCCCGGTATCAAGCTTTTACACCTGCCTTGATACCAGCGGTATGCAGACTGGCGACTGTGCTGGCATCGCTGCGTTTCAATCGCGTTGGGGCATTGCAGCTGTTACAGTTGATGACGATGGTAAGAGGATCGTCATGAAAACGGGTGAAGGTCAGGATGAGGTGATTGTTGAAAGTGTGCCTCTTCTTGCGGATACGGTACACCTAAAGGTTGAATTTGATTTCACTGACAGCAGAGATATTGCCATCTTCTACTATTCCTATGATTCGGTCAAGTGGATAAGACTTGGATCTGAACTTAAGATGATCTATCAGCTTCGTCACTTCGTCGGCTATCGTGCTGCCCTGTTCAGTTACGCGACTGAGAAAATCGGCGGTTACGTGGATTTTGATTTCATGCGCTATGAGCCGAGAGGTCAGTAGTTGTGATTGCTCGCAAAAAAAGCAGCAGGTTAGCTTATTTTACCTGCTGCCCTTTTTTCTGCCATATTGATTATGATCGATTATCTACTCAAATGACTGCCAAGATAATTCAAACTCTCCTTAGGCATTCTTGTTTGTGTCTTGCGGTCGACCTCAATAAGTCCAAAGGTCATGGAATAGCCCTTCTGCCACTCGAAATTGTCAAGTAGACTCCAGTGCATATAACCTGATACATTTATGCCATCTGCGATACAGTTCTGCACACCGGCGAGTGCCTGACGAATGAATTCCACGCGTCTGCTGTCATCCGATGTTGCAATACCATTTTCTGTTACCATCAGTTCGCCTTGAAATTCTCGAGCAACCTTGCGGATAACATTTTCCAAAGCCTGTGGATAAAATTCATAGTTCATCTGCGTAAGCTCTGCGTCCTCAGGTGCCGGCTGTACGCCATCCGGACCAATAAGCGATCTGCTGTAATTTTGAACGCCGAGAAAATCATCTCCTTCTAGCGCTGGTAGATAATGCGTGAACTCATCTGCCCATTCACTTGTCGCCTTCTCTTCGCCGCCCGGCAATGACTGAACATCATGGAGGCTAAGTGTAAGTCCCACCTTGATATGCGGACAAGTTTCCTTGATCACCTTACGTGCTGCCATATGTGCATCAATAATCAGCTTGTCTCCGGCCTCGGTGCGCGGACTGGTAAAAGTCTCGAGCTTCTCAATGCCGAACACTTCCAGATTTTCGGTTCCTGTACCTCGGTGAGCGGCCATCATCTTCTCTAGATTGATTCCAACCTGAACCTCTCCGTCTCCGTTGTTTTGCTTGTTTTCCTTTGCCTGCTGAGCCATCATCTGAAGCATGTATTTTTTCGCGATCGCAGCGATCTGAACACCCATGTTCGCTTCGTTGATCGTGCAGATATATTTGAGATCAGCGCCTAGCCGTTCAACTGTGTATTTGGCATAGCGTGCGAAATAATCTGGAGTAGTCGCGGCTTCCCAGCCACCCTTACTGATCAGCCACTTGGGACTTGAGAAGTGGTGTAGAGTAACAATTGGCTCAATGTCATTATCGCGGCAACATTTGATGACTTGTCGATAATGCTCTATTTCATCTGAGCTGAAGCTGCCTTCCTCCGGCTCAATTCTGGCCCACTCAATTGAGAGCCTGTAGGCATTAAGTCCAGCTTCTGCCATATGCTTAATATCTTCTTCGTATCGGTTGTAGTGATCAACGGCTTCAAGAGAAGGCTCAACAAAGGTTGTATTCTTCATATGCTCCTGTGCCCAAAAATCACTGTATACATTATTACCTTCAACTTGATGTGCGGCAGTAGCGGCGCCAAGCAGAAATGATTTTTCAAACTTTTTCATAATAACACCCCTCGAATTCTAACATTTGAATTGATTCTAAGCTTATTATAGAAGTCTGGTATATGAAATTAGTCTAAATATTAGCAAAATAGTACAATATTTCGACAGTGGCAGACAACAAGACTAAATATTTGTCTGTTGTGATAATTATTGATAGTTGTGAGTCATATACAGTTGTTACTATGAATTCATCAAATCCAATTTGAAGTCATGGAGGAACGGGGAATATGAGTAAAAAACAGAAAATATCCCAGAGTGAGATCGATGGTGTTCAATACCGTCGGGCAAAAACCTGGAGAATAGCCTTGGCGCAGATGAACAGTGGCGCCAGTATGACTTTTTACATTCTAATGACTTATGCCAGTTATGTCGCTAATGCTGGTTATGGTATCGCTACAGCTGTGATAGGTCTAATTTTGACGAGTACAAGAATTTTTGATGGGTTCA
>CAZSLR010000125.1:0-6052 GCA_964607635.1 uncultured Oscillospiraceae bacterium | reverse complement strand
TTTGCCGGTTCCATCTCGAGAAATTTATCAAGATATCGACAGATAACCTTCTTGGCGATGAAACGACCATCCTCATCGAGGGGCTCGTTTGCCTGTGCGATGTTGAAGTAATCTTCTGCATCCGCGGTCATGTATCTGACTTCTCTGGTTACGATACCCTTTTCTTTGTCATAGACGCGGTATGGGGTTTCGATGAAGCCATAGCGATTAACGCGGGCATATGTTGCCAGCGAGTTTATCAGACCGATATTAGGACCTTCTGGTGTCTCGATAGGACACATACGGCCATAATGTGAGGAATGAACGTCACGGACTTCGAAGTTGGCACGTTCACGACTTAGACCACCTGGGCCCAGGGCCGATAGACGGCGTTTATGTGTTAGCTCGGCCAGCGGATTAGGCTGATCCATGAACTGAGACAGCTGGCTGGATCCGAAGAATTCTTTTACAGCCGCACTGACCGGTCTGGTGTTGACGATCTGCTGTGGAGTTGCTGTAGCCATATCAGCGAGAGTTCCCATACGTTCACGTACAACACGTTCCATACGTGAGAACCCGACTCTGATCTGATTCTGAAGCAATTCACCGACTGAACGGATTCTTCTGTTTCCGAGATGATCGATATCATCTTTTTCGCCGATACCATATTCAAGACCGATCGTATAGCTGACAGATGCAACTATATCTTCAACAGTCAGGTGCTTTGGCATAAGCTCACTGATATTATTCATCAGCAGTTCCTTCAGTCTTGCAACCGGGGTGTCTGACTCTTTTGCCTCTTGAATAAGCTGGCGCAGAACAGTTGTCCTGACCATTTCATTAACACCAAGTGCTTTGACATCGAGATCTCCGATTTCATCGACACTAAAATTACGAAGCAGGTAAGGACCTGCATCAACTCTATTATTGCCAATAATCTTCAATTTGTTCTCAAGCTGAGAGATTGTATCACCAACAACAAGCATCGGATAAACAGTTACATCGTTTATGCCGCTCTGTTGTATAGCATTTGCTATGTTTACAGTGATGATATCACCCTCTGCAGCAAGCAGTTCACCATCTTCATCAACGATATTTTCAGCCGCTTTATGGCCAGTCAGACGAGCAGCCAGGCTGAGCTTCTTGTTGATTTTATAGATACCAACACGTGCCAGATCATATCTCTTCGGATCGAAGAACATATTGTTGAGAAGTGTTTCAGCACCCTCAACGGAAACAGGCTCGCCTGGACGCAGCTTCTTGTAAAGCTCCTGTAGTCCCTCTTCACGATTGCGGCAGCCATCCTTAAGCATTGTCTGCATCAGGCTGTTCTCTTCACCGAAGGTCTCGATAATCTGTTCGTTAGTACCAAAACCCAACGAACGCAAGAAAACTGTCAAATGGAATTTACGTGTGCGATCAACACGAACCCAAAGCAGATCATTAGCATCGGTTTCATATTCAAGCCAGGCACCACGATTAGGGATGATCTGACTGGTGTAGAGTTCTTTATCGTTTTTATCCTTCATGATATCGAAATAAGCACCAGGAGACCTGACCAGCTGACTGATTATGACACGTTCGGCTCCATTAATAATGAAGGTACCGTTCTCGGTCATGATCGGAAACTCGCCAATATAGATCTGCTGATCCTTCAGAATATCATCCTTCTTATTATGCAGTCTGACCTTAACACGCAGAGGAGCAGCATAATTCGCATCTCTCTCCTTACAGTCCTCCAGTGAATATGTAGGATTATCAATGTCAAACTCTTTGTCAATAAAAGAAAGCTCGATATCGCCGGAATAATCCGTTATTGGCGAAACATCGCGCAAAACCTCCATCAAACCTTCATCAATGAACCACTGATAACTACTTTTCTGAATCTCGATCAGATTCGGGATATCGATGACCTCATCGATTCGCGAATAAGACATTCTCTCGGCTCTTCCCAACTTGACGGGACGCACCATCAACGATCACCTCACGCATACTCCGGCATAGCCGTTATTGTGAGCCGCAACAAAAGGATTGACGGCTCGCCAGCAGATGTTATAATTGGATACAACACATTAACTTCCTGCGTCATTTGTCACGGGCAGACGATATGCCTCCAACTTATGACGCGTTACAAAATAATAGCACTACAGATTGAAAGTGTCAACGCAGAAGGGCACTTTTTTTACTGCCCAATGACCAGAAAATTTGTACACTCTGTCAGAGTTGAAATCCAAATCGGTAAAAGGACAGCTGCTTCAAATACAGCTGTCCTTCCAAACTCATCTTCGTGTTCTAATACTTCAAACCTCAGGTAGTAAGCCTATAGCCAAAAGAGTCAATGCTATAAGCATAATTTTTAATTTCTTCATTTACATAGCTCTGATAGGCCTCAGTCCTAAGTACATCATCAATACGGATCTGTCTGTCTGTCTTGCCGTCTGCCTGGTTATAATACATTACATGGAAGCCATAGCTGGTTTGAACTATTCCGGTGTCACCGGACTTGCGTCCATCAGCGAAGGCCCACTGTTCGAACTCAGCCTCAGTTTGTCCAGGGTATATATCAGCAATCAAACCGCCTGTTGCAGCGCTCGTGTCCTCAGAATTCTCTTTTGCCAATGCTTCGAAAGCGGCAAGAGTCTGCTCTCCATCCTGATACTGCTTAAGAATATTCTCAGCCTTTGACTTGGCTGCTTCAATATCAGCAGGCTCAGCTGTCGCCCTGTCGGCTTTTATCAGAATATGATTTACATCAACATACGGGAAATCTGATTCGCTTCGATCCAGATACATTATTACTTGATAGCCTGTTGATGTTTCGATCAGGGTTTTGTCACCATTAGTTCTGGTTTTATCAAAGAGCCACTCCGAGGCTTCTGTTCCGGATACTGAGCTCATCAATCGCAGGAACATTTTACTTCTATCGCTTACTTCATAGCGAGCACGCTCATCATCATCCTTGGCATATTCAAGGCAGGCAGCCTGGAAGCTGTCCTCATCCTCAACCTCAGAGAGCATTTCACTGGCCTTTTCCTTCGCGGTCTGCATAGCTGCCTTCTTGGTTTCCTCGTCAGCATCAGACTCATAGTCAGCTGCGATAGTGAATATCCTATAGGTGATTCTATCAAAATTGTCTTTGTTCTCCTGATAATACTTCTCGATATCCTCATCACTGAATTCAAAAGACTCTTGCTTATCAACACTGTACTTCTGAGCAAGCAGGTAACGTTCCAAAACCGGCTTAAGGCTGTCACGCGTGGCACCAACACCATACTGCGCAGATAAGAGTGCGTTTGAACTCATTTCAGCCTGCTTGGCACTGGTATCTATCTGTGTGAAAAAGTCATCAATTATCTGTTGATCCTCAGCGTCAAGAGCAATACCCTCGGTCTTGGCCTTATCAGCGAGCATTACATTCATCTGAGCCTGTTGGGCGGCGACATCTTTTAGATAGTCCTCTACAGTCGCGAAGCCCTCGATTCCACTATCAGACTTCAGTGTCTGGGCACTAACCTCATCGTTGGGATCCAGCTGAAACTGACTGGCGATATTATGATAGTAATAGTTGAACTCAACAACATTAAGCTTTTCATTACCAACGCTTAAAGCATTTAGATACTGATGCGGCAGTCCAAGTCTGAACGCGCCCCATACGCCGGCACCGACAAGTGCCAATACCAATACGATTATCGTAATAACAGTAGCTACGCGGTTTCCGGTCTTGACCGGTTTTTTGCCGCCATCTTTCGATTTCATTTCAGCCAGACGTGCCTTGCGCTGCTCACGAAGCTCTTCCGATTTCCACTTCTGGCTTTCTGATGATTCTTTCATGCTCTGTTCCGTCCTTCGTTAAATTAATCCCGCCAAAACTGATTATTCAGCATGGACCGGTTTTCACAATCAACGCTCATTATACACAAGCAAATTGCACAGTTCAATCAGCATATTACGAAAACATTATGTCGAAAATATGACATGATCATACATGCTTGCGTCTTGCAGGGGCCTTGAACCCAAGCTCAGCTGCTTTTTTATAGAAGCTCGTACTACGAAGACCGCTTCTGGCGGCAGCTTCCTGCCCGTTTATTTTTCCATTCGACCAGTCTTCACATATTCTCCGAAAATCAGGCGGCACCGCAACCGGCGGCCTGCCAATCCGTCTGCCTTGACTGCGCGCCTGGCTGATGCCTTGTTTCTTACGGTCTGATTGCCATTTATAATCTATCTCGGCAAAAGCCGTGAGCAGTCGTAATGCCTGCCTGCCAGACGGACTTCTGGTATCAAGATTCTCCTTGAGAAGTATCAGCTCGGCACCGCTGCTAACAATTTTGTCTGCCGCGATTAGAAAATCACGCGAGTTGTCAGCGAAGCGATCAGCCGCTGCCGCATAAACCAGATCCCCTGGCTGGAGCATTGACAGCAGTCTCTTGCGTTGCTCACGCTTCTGACTGCTCTTATTGCTCTGCTCAACAAAAATTCTATCAAAATCACCCATTGGATCAAGCAGAAGAGCCTGTCTACTGACATCTGACTCTTCTGCATCAAGCTTCATGTATCCGTATCTCGCCACTATTGTTTCACCACCCAGCTGTAAAATTCTTCGAGGTCATTGATCCAAAAATCAGGATTCCAAGATCTTAACTGATCCTTATTCATCCTTGTCCAGTCAACCATTGCCGCATCACAGCCGGCATTTCGCGCACATAACAAATCAAAAAGACTGTCGCCAACATAGATAACCCTCTTGGGATCCTCTACGCCAAGCTCAGACATCGCGTGCAGCAGAGGCTCAGGATCCGGCTTATGCTTTTCAGTAGCTTCTTTTGCCTGTATCAGGTCAAAATAATGCTCCAGCTCAAAAGGCGCTATGCTGCCCATAGCAGAAGAAAGTCTCTTGGATGTAACTATGCCAAGCTTAATACCCTTCAGCTTCAAGCTCTCAAACAACTGAGGCATTCCAAGAAAAAGGCCGATATGAGTCGGAAGAAGTTTAACATTATGATTAACATAGGTGTTTATCATCGCGTCACGGTCAGATTGAGAGTAATCAGCGAAAACTGTTTCCAGAGGCAGGCCGATCCCTGCGATGATAGCTTCCTCTTCCTCATGATGTCCAAGGTGCCTCATGAAGGTATACTGAAAGCTCTCTACGATCAAGGGAACTGTATCTAGTATTGTTCCATCCATATCAAACAAGACAGCGTCATATTTTCCATTACTCATTATCTGTATCTCCTGCTTCCACCTCTGACGAAACAGGTATTACGGTTATTTCAACCATTGATACGCGTTTCTCATCCATGCCAAGAACCTTTAGCCGCAGATTATTGTACAACACCTCTGGATACTCATTCTCCTCAGGTATACGGCCGAGCAGGCTAAGTACCAGACCAGCGATGGTATCGTAATCCTCATCCGGGAAGTCGAGCCCTACCGCCTCTGAAACCTCATCAAGAGGTGTCAGCCCGGAAATAACGAATGTGTTTTCGTCCTTGCGTACAATATCCTGCTCTTCATCATCGTATTCATCCTGAATGCTGCCGAAGATCTCTTCCATAAGATCCTCGATGGTTACTATACCGGCAGTACCGCCGTATTCGTCTATTACGACCGCCAGCTGTGCATGATCGCGCTGCATATCGCGAAACAAGACGTCTATTGTCTTGGACTCTGGAACAATATATGGTTCTCTGATCATATTTCGAAGGGAAAATGGCTGATTCAGACCCTCCGCTGCATGATAGAGCAGATCCTTGATATGAAGAATGCCGATGATGTTATCGATGTTTTCTTCATAGACCGGGATTCTTGTGTACTTTTCTTTGACAGCGACATCAAGAACCTCTGCGTAATCAGCGTCAACATCCAATGAAACGATACTGGTTCTATGCGTCATGATCTCCGATACGGCCTTATCATTGAAATCGAAAATATTCTCAATTAAAACGCTCTCTTCATCATGAATATTGCCGGATTCTCTGCCGACATCAACCATCATTCTAATTTCTTCCTCAGTCACTGTCTTATCAGTCTGGCTGGGATCTATGCCAAGCATCCGTAAAAATAAATTAGT
>CAZSLR010000124.1:0-6071 GCA_964607635.1 uncultured Oscillospiraceae bacterium | reverse complement strand
TTTGGTGCTGGCATTTTTCGGCAGTTCTTATTTGGTACAGGCAATATTTCCCGGCCTGGATATGACTCTTGTTGAGTCAGCAGCTGGTGCTGCTAAGGATGCGGACGACGCCTTGGTTCTTCAGGTGTTCGAGATGACTATAATATTTTTCCTTTTTGCTATGATGCTTGCCGGTCTGGCGCTGATAATAATTGGTCCAGTACATGCAGGTATCGTATATGTTCTGCGTAACTACTCTCGTGAAGAGCATTCGTTCATATGGTCTGATTTTAAGGAGCATGCGTTATCAAATCTCAAGCAGTCATTAGCTTCGAGTATAATCAGTCTGCTAGTTACTGTAGTTTTTGTCGTTAATCTCTATTTCTATCGACAGAGTGATTTTGTTTCCAATGATATGATTCGATCAATTCTTCTAACAGTAATTGTGTTAATGTTCGCGATCTGGTGCATAATGCAGATGTATTTGTATCCGATGATGGTGACCTTTAAGCTAACACTAAAACAAATGTATAAGAATAGCTTTTTCTTCGCGATACTTAAGCTGCCGATGAACATTCTAATGCTTTTTCTGTCACTTATCTTGATGCTGATCGGACCGGCCTTGCTATTATTTACAAATGTTGGTGTTGCATTTATTGTTGCTGTTTTCTGGTACTTACTGCTTGCCTTTGCCATTAATATATTGATGATAACATTCTATGCTTACCGTGGTCTTGATAAGTATATGTTAAGCAAATTGAACGAAAGCGATGGCGGAGATGTTGAAAATGATCTCACGATCTAGTTAATTGTTCTCTATAATGAATGCTGAAAACTATAAAAGCCTGATCATGTTCATTTGATCAGGCTATTATAATTATCTGAGACTGAAAACTCTAAATACTTCTGTTTATAAGCTCTTTCATACTGTATATGCCCGGTTCTTTACCTGGCATAAATCTTGCGGCTGCTAATGCGCCTCTGGCGAATACATCTCTGGATTGAGCACTGTGGTGGATAGATAGTGTTTCTTCACCACCTGCAAATATGACGGTATGTTCACCAACGATCGTACCTCCACGAATCGCGTGTAGTCCAAGCTCTTTAGCGCCTCGTTTTTCTCGTTTGCTGCTGCGGTCATAAGTATATTCAAGGACATGATCCAGTTCCTCATTAAGCTCATCAGCGATCATCAGGGCAGTGCCTGAAGGTGCGTCAACCTTTTGCTTATGATGTGCTTCTACAATTTCCAGGTCGAATTCAGGGTAGAGCAGTGATGCCGCTTGTCTGGCAAGATGGATCAATACATTTATTCCAAGTGACATATTCGCTGAAACGAAAATAGCCTGTGTATTGCTCATTTCAGATAGTTCTGATTTGATCTCATCAGTCAAACCTGTCGTACATATAACTGCGGGCTTACCGGTATTTTTTAATAGCTTGAAGAGCTCTGGCAGAGCGGCAGTTATAGAAAAATCTATCACAACATCAAAATCCACATCACATTCTGAAGCTTTCTCAAAAATAGGGAAGCCAACTGAGTTGTCCTGTTTAATATCACTGCCTGCTACGATCTGAAGATCTTCGCTCTCATTGACCATAGCCGTGATTACTCTACCCATTCTGCCAAGACAGCCACTTAAAAAGATTGAAATCATTATATCCTCCTATTATCAGATAAGATTATAAAGAGCTAGAGCTTTGCGGATTTGCTCCATATTTTCAGGTGACGGATCAGTTAGAGGCAGTCTGCATGGTCCAACATCCATTCCAAGTAGATTCATGGCGGCTTTTACCGGAATAGGATTAACGTCAGAGAACAGAGCTCTTATCAACGGCATTAGCTTAATTTGGATGCTTCTTGCCTCGTCATGTCTACCGTTCATCCAACTGCTAACAATATTATGTACCTGTTCCGGCATGATATTAGCGGCTACCGAAATTACTCCTAATCCGCCAAGAGACAGCATAGGAACGATCATCGTGTCTTCGCCGGTATAGAAATTAAGCTCGTCCTTGCATAGGTAAGCAACATCAAGAACCTGATCAAGATTACATTCCTTGACACCATTAATGTTTGGCAGGGCGCTCAAACGCTTATAAGTCTGAGGAGCGATGTTCAATGAGGTTCTGGAAGGTACGTTATAAAGGATGATCGGTTTGTCAGAAGCTTCGGCGACAAGCTTGAAATGCTGATAAAGCCCTTCCTGTGAGCATTTGTTGTAATAAGGAGTAACACTCAGTATAGCGTCAGCACCAAGCTCACAGGCCCGTCTGGTCAGATCGACCGCATGAACTGTGTCATTACTGCCTGTACCTGCAATGACCGGTAGTCTGCCGTTAACAGACTTGACTACATGACCGATTGCAGAAAGGTGCTCTGCGTCAGGCATTGTGGAAGCCTCTCCAGTCGTTCCAGTGACAACGATAGCATCTGTTTTATTTTTGACATGGAATTCACACAACTCGGATAGTTTATCAAAGTTTATCCCTTTATCTGTAAATGGCGTTACGATTGCAACAGCTGAGCCAGTAAAAACGGGTTTCTTCATAGTGGCTTCCTCCATAATTTGTGGCCTGCTACGGCCTGCTTTCTGTCTTTGGGAGCAAAATAATGCCCCCTCTAAGATTGACACATAGTCTCAATAATCATATCATTATCACTGGTTTATCGTCAACGAAACAGTAGAGGAGCTCTATGTTGAAAAAACAGGATTTTTATTATGAACTTCCAGAGTCTTTGATCGCGCAGCATCCACTGGAAAAGCGCGATAGTTCAAGGCTTATGGTGCTAGAACCCGACGGCGGACAGCCTGTGCATTCCGTTTTTTCTTCGTTGCCTGAACGGCTGTCTTCAGGTGACTGTATTGTGATCAATAATACAAAGGTTCTACCAGCGAGGTTATTGGGCAGCAAGAGAGGCAGCGGTATAGCCTGCGAAATTATGCTTCTGAGCAGAGTTGAGGGCGATATTTGGGAATGCATGGTCCGACCCGGCAGACGTTTGCGGGAGGGTCAGTATGTTGATTTCATCCCGGACCGGTTCGCAGCAGAGATCATTGAGGTTGTGAAGGGCGGAAACAGACTAGTCAGATTTATATATGACGGTATATGGGAAGAAATACTTGACGAGGCCGGAATGATGCCTTTGCCACCATATATTCATGAGCAACTTGAGGATAAGCAGCGTTATCAGACTGTTTATGCGAAACAGGAAGGTTCAGCAGCCGCTCCTACTGCCGGACTTCACTTCACACCAGAGCTGATGGAGCAAATAAGAAATCGAGGCATAAAAATAACCGAGCTAACGCTGCATGTAGGTCTGGGTACTTTCAGACCGGTAAAAGCCGACAACATTCTTGAGCATGAAATGCATTCAGAGTATTATGAGCTAAGTCAGGATACCGTTGACTGTATCAATGAAACTAAAAATGCAGGTAAACGAGTCATTGCGGTTGGTACAACCAGCTGTCGCGTATTGGAGGCTGTTGCCAGTGAGAATAATGGCCGCCTTGCGGCGCAAAGCGGCTGGACGGATATCTTTATTTATCCGGGTTACCAGTTTAAGATAATCGATGCTTTGATCACAAACTTTCACCTGCCAGAGTCCACATTACTGATGTTGGTTGCCGCATTGGCCGGACATGAAAGGATAATGTCAGCATATGAGGCGGCAATTAATGAGAAATACAGGTTTTTCAGCTTCGGTGACGCGATGCTGATATATCCACTGGCGATCAGTTCCAAGGCAAATGGTATGGAACGATCTAAGAATGTTCTGGAAAGTGAGAAATAAAATGGATAATCAAGCGAAATTTCCGGTATGGTATGAGCTTAAGCATATATGTTCGCAAACCGGTGCCAGACTGGGAACCGTTCATACCCCTCATGGCAGCTTCGAAACCCCTGCTTTTATGCCGGTTGGTACTCAGGCTACGGTCAAGGGTATGAGCCCTGATGAAGTCAAGTCAATGGGAGCAGGCATAATACTTTCCAATACATATCATTTATGGATGAGGCCGGGAAGCGATATCGTACGCGAGGCAGGTGGTCTTCACAAATTCATGAACTGGGATAGAGCCATCCTTACTGACAGTGGGGGATTTCAGGTTTTCAGCTTGAGTGATAATCGCAAAATCAATGAGGAGGGTGTTCATTTCAGATCACATATTGATGGATCTAAACACATTTTAACACCTGAGAAATCGATAGAAGTTCAAAACGATCTCGGTGCGGATATTATTATGGCTTTTGATGAGTGCACACCATGGCCGGCAGAGCATAGCTACGCCAAGCATTCTCTGGAGAGAACAACACGCTGGCTGGAGCGTTGTATTGAAGCTCATAAGAGTCCCGAGCGTCAGGCACTGTTCGGCATCGTTCAAGGTGGTACGTTTGCTGATCTCAGACAACAAAGCGCCAGAGAAATCACTCAGTTTGATTTGCCGGGTTATGCTTTGGGCGGCCTCAGCGTAGGTGAGCCGGGATATCTGATGTACGAGATGCTGGAGGCGACTGTTCCATTGCTGCCTGCGAATAAGCCGCGATATTTAATGGGTGTGGGGTCTCCGGATTATTTGATCGAGGGCTCGATTCGGGGCATAGATATGTTTGATTGTGTTTTGCCAACAAGAATAGGCAGAAATGGTACTGTACTTACACACAAGGGCAGAATGATCGTAAGGGATAAAAAATTCTCCAGAGACTTCGGTCCGTTGGATGAAAAATGTGACTGTTATGTTTGTAAAAATTATAGCAGGGCCTATATCAGGCACCTGATAAAAGCGAATGAAATGTTTGGTTTGAGGTTGACATCCTGGCATAATATTCATTTTCTGCTTAAGTTAATGGAGGACGTCAGACAGGCCATAAGAGAAAATAGACTGCGTGATTTTCGCAATGAGTTTTTTGCCGAGTTTGGCTATGAGGTCAAGTGATAGCTTCATCTATTAAGTTAACTGTTGCAATTGCATTGCCTACAGTGTTAGTATATGATTTGTTCATAAACTGTCCTTGTTTAAGGGCAGAAGATAATCGGGAGGCTTCTTTAGATGAATATGACTAATATTGTTTTAACGACCGGTGCCGCTACAGGTGGTATAGAGGGCATACTGGGTTTGGTGCTGCCATTGGCACTTATGTTTGGACTCATGTATTTTCTGTTGATTCGTCCACAGAGAAAAAAGGAAAAAAAGCTGCGTGAGCAGATCAACGCGATGGTTGTTGGCGACAATGTAGTTACAATTGGAGGCGTTGTTGGACGTGTTGTCAACATCAAGGACGATGAGGTAACTATATCTACTAGTGTTGCTAACACTCTCGTGACATTCAAGAAATCAGCAGTAAATACAGTTGTTAAACCGGTATCAGAATAAGCTTCAACCTGCCTGCAGGTCTATGATAGCAAGGTAAAAAATATCAGGGGGAAACTAACATGAAACACATTCAGACTATTAGTGGAGTTTGCATTCAGCCTGCTGAGCATTCCTCAGCCTGCGGCGAGTGCCAGACCTCTTGCCAGTCAGCATGCAAAACCAGCTGCACAGTAGCAAATCAGCCATGTGAGCAGATACAGCGCTGAACTGTTATCTGAACTGCTTTTCCTAATTAGTGAAAACTGACAAAATAGTGAAAAGCCTTATCGGGCTTTTCACTATTTGCGTATATGGAGGAATCAAATTGGTTCATATGTTTAAAATGCTAGGTGACAACCTGGTATTCGATTCAGAGAGTGGTGCGCTGCACCGAATAGATGAGATGGCCGCTGAGGTAATTGAGCTTTATCAAAATTCCGGCGGCAGTCGTCCTGCACAGCCGGAGCTTGAGACTCTGGTTCTGAAGAATGGAACGGATGTATTTGAAATAGCTGATGAAATAGATACTTTGATCGATCGTGAAGAGCTATTCTGTCCTTCGCGCGAAGTTACCGTCGAACAGCTATATCCAGATCAACCGAGAATTAAATCTATGTGCCTGCATCTATGCCACGACTGCAATCTCCGCTGTGAGTATTGCTTTGCCGGAACTGGTGATTTTGGAACAGGTCACAGATCAATGCTTACGGAAGATGTCGTACGCAAAGCAATTGATTT
>CAZSLR010000123.1:1932-6111 GCA_964607635.1 uncultured Oscillospiraceae bacterium | reverse complement strand
TATCGGCCACAGAAGCGATATCTATAAAAAGTAGCTAACAGGACCAGAACGACATATAACGTTCATGGTCCTGTTTTATTGAAACATCTTAAGACACATTCTAAACATCCACTCTCAAGCCAGTCAATTTTTACTGTAATCTACAGAGTCACGCCATCCTTGAAGATCGCAATCTCACGGAAGCCATTGATCTCATTTCTGGTTTTAGAACCGTTTGCGACGTCGAGCACATACTCATACAGCCTTAAACCAGCCGCATCCAGCGACTCATCCTCAACGACAGTACCGGCGTTGAAATCAATCCAATTACCCTTCTTATTAAACAGCTCGCTGTTCGAGCTGATCTTGACGGTCGGCGCCGGCGCACCAAAAGGCGTACCTCTGCCTGTCGTGAATAGAATTATCTGAGCTCCTGCTGCTGTCAGCGCGGTAGTAGATACCAGGTCATTTCCCGGTCCCGACAGTAAATTGAGACCAGATCGTCTGACGCGACCGCCATAATCTATGACATCCTGAACCGGAGCAGTACCGCCCTTCTGAACACAACCGCAACTCTTATCCTCAAGTGTAGAAATACCGCCATCCTTATTTCCCGGCGACGGATTTTCGTACACAGTCTGACCATGGGCTACGAAATACGCCTTAAAATCCTCGATCATCTTGACCGTGGCATCGAATACGCCCTTGGACTCGCAGCGGTTCATCAGCATTTCCTCAGCCCCGAACATCTCGGGAACCTCAGTCAAAATACTAGCACCTCCGGCAGCTACCAGCAGATCGGAAAATCTGCCGACAGCCGGATTAGCTGTAATACCGGACAAGCCATCTGAGCCGCCGCATTTCAAACCGACTATCAGTTTATCTACTGATACCTGCTCACGTACAGCCGTCGAAGCATGAGCAGCCAGCTCCTCGAGCAGCCTGCGACTCTCCGCATACTCGTCCTCAACCTCCTGGCTGACCAGAAATCTGACACGCTTATCATCCCAATCGGGCTGATCAGTACCCAGCTCCTGCTTAAACTGCTCCATCGTATTATTTTCGCAGCCTAGACCCAGCACCAAAACTCCGCCAGCATTCGGGTGCCTGACCAGATCCGCCAGAATCCTGCGGGTCTGCTCATGATCATCACCCATCTGACTGCAGCCATAGGGATGCACAAAAGCATGCACTCCATCGATCGTTCCTTGAACCAGATGAGAGCAATCGGCAGCTAGCTTCTGAGCGACGGAATTGACACAGCCTACAGTCGGAATGATCCAGAGCTCATTGCGCACACCAACACTGCCATCACTACGGACAAACCCTTGAAAATGTGTCGCCATATCTTCTACTCTTGTCTTATTAGCGTTATACCAGGCAAGCGGCGAATCACAGCTTGATTTGTATGAGTACTCTGCCGCCTCCTCAAGATCAGTTTTCATATTATGTGTATGCACCTTGCTGCCCGCTCTGATATCAACTGTCGCATGACCGATCGGCACACCATACTTTATAATTTTCTCACCAACACGAATGTCCGCAAGCGCGACCTTATGACCACGACCTATTTGCTCAACAGCACGCACATCGACTCCCGTTAAACCAAGTTGATCCCCAACCCTCAGCTCAGCTATCACAACAGCTACATTGTCTGCATGATCTATCCTAATGGACTTCATTTCATGAACACCTCCAATGCACGCTTCATACCACCCCGTCTGATAATAGTCAGATATTCACTCACTTGATCCACAAAACCAGGCAGCTCAGACAGATCTCTACCCCACATTTCCGTATTGGCTGCAACACGCTCTGCCAGCTCAAGCGGATCGCAGGCTCTGTTTTCAAAGAAGAATTCCAGCACCCAGCGGTCATCCTTGATTTGATACGCCTCAGCATAACGATAAGCCACCAGATGATCCTCATGCAGCTCTTTGCCTCGCGAATAGAAGGCCAGCATCGCGGCAAATGACAGGGTGATACACTTTGGCAGCTCACCTGTATTCTGGTAAAAGCCGAGCAGCGAGGGCATGACTCTCGCCCGCCATTTAGATATTGAGTTCAGCGAGATCGCCAGCAGCGAATGGTCGATATAAGGATTAGCGAAGCGCTCAGTTACAGATGCCGCGAACTCCTTAAGCTCATCCTCCGGCAGCGAAAGCGTCGGGATGATCTCATCATAGATCGTGCGGGTCATGAAGCCACGAATAAGATCATCATCCATACTTTCACGAACGATATCCTGACCGGCCAGATACGCAGCCATGATCATCGATGTATGAGCACCGTTCAAAATCCTGACCTTGCGCTGCTTATACGGAGTATGATCCTCAACGATCATCACAGGCAGGCCGGCCTCGGCAAAAGGCAGCTCCTCACGCAAACTAGCAGGACCTTCTATAACCCAGAAGCCAAAAACCTCAGCTGTATTTATTAGATCGTCTACGTAGCCATTTTCATAATTCAGAGCATCTTTCTCTGACCGAGGATAGCCTGTTACAATCCTATCAACCAGAGTGGAGCAGAATATATTCTCTGCCTCAACCCAAGCAGCAAACTCAAACGGCAGCTGCCAATATTCAATATACTTGTCTACGCATTTCTTAAGCTCCTGACCATTATTGTCGATCAGCTCACAGGACAGAATTACGAAGCCAGGCAACCCTTGCTGAAAACGCTCGAAGAGAAATCTGGTCAGCTTAGCCGGAAAAGAAGCCGGCGGCTCCTGATCAAATGCAGAGCCATCGTCAAAAACTATGCCCGCCTCAGTCGTATTGGAAACTATAAATCTAAGATCAGGAGATTTTGCTAACTCAAGCAAAGCCTTATAGTCACTGTATGGATTCAAGCAACGTGAAATGTTTGAGATAACTCGCTTGCGGTTAACCCTCTGACCATTTTCCATTCCACGCAAATAGAGCGTATATAGGCCTTCCTGCTCATTGATCATATCGGCAAGACCTGCCGCGATCGGCTGTACAACAACGGTCTTGGAATCGAAGCCGGATTTCTCATTCATCAGGTCTATAAAATAGTTCACGAAGCCGCGCAGAAAATTACCCTCGCCAAATTGGAGAACACGTTCAGGCGCTGATTCGAGATAGTAGTCCTGATAATTGATTTCCTTCAGAACCTCATAACTTAGTTTCTTCATATTACCTATCCTCACACTTATAAATTGAACCCGAAAAATTTGACCGCGTTGTTATAGCAGATATCCTGCACGATTTGCCCGAGCATCTCCATATCCGGCTGCAGCTCTCCCTGGTCGACCCAACCGCCGATCAGCTCGCAGAGGATCCTGCGGAAATATTCATGCCTTGTATACGAGAGAAATGACCTGCTGTCCGTCAGCATTCCAATGAAATTTGCCAGAACACCAAGATTTGCCAGATCAGTAAGTTGCTTCTGCATACCGGTCTTGTGGTCATTAAACCACCAGGCAGAGCCCAGTTGAATTCTCGAAACACCATCTCCATCTGTCTGGAAGGCTCCGGCTATCGTCGCTATGACCTCATTATCCTGAGGATTCAGCGAATAGAGCACGATCCGCGGCAGGCTGCCGTGTGACTCCATCGAGTTCAGAAGAGCAGCCAGAGCCTCCGCGCCGCCGGCGTCATTCATACTGTCGAAGCCGGTATCCGGACCGAGCTTATCAAACATTCTGTCCGAGTTGTTGCGCAGACAACCAAAATGAATCTGCATGACCCAGCTAAGCTCATGATATTTCTCCGCCAGCGCCAGCAGCACCGCCGTCTTAAACTGA
The DNA here is from genome assembly GCA_964607635.1 of uncultured Oscillospiraceae bacterium. Taxonomy (GTDB): domain Bacteria; phylum Bacillota; class Clostridia; order Saccharofermentanales; family UBA5734; genus JAAYFZ01. The sequence continues at coordinate 2,363 of CAZSLR010000123.1, read as the reverse complement.
TCAGCCTCCTTAATACTTAATTCAGACTGACCGGACATGACTTTTGCCAGGATATTATTAAGAGTCTGCTTGTCTGAAGCGGCATAGATTATCCGATCGAGAGCATGATCGGCGACACGGCAGCCATGTGCCGCGAAATAGTCGATCCTGTTATGAAGCGCCTGCACCAGCGAATCGAAATCGTCTATCTTGACTGACGCTGCTTCTGAGAGCCTATCTATATACTGGCAAAAGCCGGGCTTATCGATGTTCATTGCTTTGTCCGGCCGGTAGGTCGGCAGAACCTGGAAATCGCAATCAGGATCGTCAGCGATCCGCTTGTGCGCTGACAGGCTATCGATCGGATCATCTGTTGTACAGATCAGACGGACATTTGACTGTTTGATAATGCCTCTGACACTCATGTCCTCGTCCTGCAGCCTCTTGTTGCA
>CAZSLR010000123.1:0-1832 GCA_964607635.1 uncultured Oscillospiraceae bacterium | reverse complement strand
CCGAGCCAGACCTCGGTTATATTACTGTAGCGCTTATCTTCAGCAATCGCTGCTGGATCGATATGGCAGTGATAGTCGATTACCGGCATTTTAGCCGCATAGTCATGATAAAGAACTCTTGCGGCTTCTGAATTCAGCAGAAAATTTTCATCCATAAATTTTTTCATTTTTTGTCCCCCGAATTATATTCATATCTTCCATTGAGCGTTGTAAATGCGCTCTTTGTTCACGTCTTGCCAGATCACCGTCACCTTGGACAATGGCCTGATATATCCTGCGGTGAAATTCATGTGCTCTCTCAGAGCTGCCAGGAATATTAACGGTTTTAATATAGCCTTCATAAATTGATTCATTTATGATTGGTAACAGTCTCTCGAGAACCCGGTTACCGGTGCACTCGGCTATCGCGGTATGAAATTCAATATCAAGTTCCGAGCTATGCTGGATTCCCTGCTCCATTTTCTCGATTATGCTTCCAAGCTTTTGAAGATTTGACTTGTCGGCTCTTTCGGCTGCCAGACAAGCTATTTCCGGTTCAATCAGCAGTCGTGTTTCCATCAGGCTGGCCAGCAGCTGATGCTTATCACCATATCCAAGTCCAAGCGGATCGGCGATCTGTCCAGGATTTTCGCTTATGAAGGTACCGACTCCGTGTCTGATCTCGATCAGGTTTTCAGCCTTGAGTAACTTAACCGTTTCTCGAATCGTCGATCGTCCTACCTGATATTGATCGATCAACTCAAGCTCTGTCGGAAATTTGTCTCCGGCTTGCAGCTCACCGCTGGCGATTTTTGACCGCATGATCTGAGCGATATACTCAGGCAGGTTCTTGCTGCTGCTATCTAGACTGCCGGAAATATTTGTCGACTTCATAAATGCCTCCATTCTATATCCAGACGTCTGACGTCTGACATCTAGATTATAACATGGATTTAACATTACGCGATACACAAGAGACTGATTGAAGTGATACTTATTGGTATTTTCAAGTAAAATGGATTCAAATAATTATTTGATATTTATCGGATTTACTGTATATCGTTTTCAGGTTTCAGGAGGACGCACATGATGGATAATGCAACAAGCGGCTCATCCCCCTTAACAAAAACAAACATCTCTCTTAAGGAACCACAAAAACAAGTCAAACGCTCCAGTTTTCTCAAGGATGTGCTTATTTGCTCGCTAGGAGCCTATGGCGGACCTGAAGCACATATCAGCATTTTTATAGATCAGCTCGTTACGAAGAAAAAGTATCTGACAGAAGAAGAATTAATTGAACTGGTAGCTCTATGCAGTATTCTGCCAGGACCTACCAGTACGCAAACGATAGTCGCGATCGGATACAAGGCCGGAGGCCCTTTGCTGGCTTTATTAACGATGTTGGTATGGGCATTGCCGGTACTGGTGATTATGACAACTCTGTCATTTCTCTATGAAATTCTCACATACTTGAATATTTCTACTTCAGGCCTAAGATTTATCGGACCGATGGCTGTCGGCTTCATCATAATCGCGGCCTGGCGTATCGGGCGAAAAGTCGCGATCGATAGATTTGCAATGATTCTTCTGGCTGTCAGCGCTCTTGTAACCTTTTTTATTCGAGAGCCCTGGGTATTCCCGCTTATCCTGCTGGCCGGCGGAGCTGCCGCTATCTGGATCTCAGGTGAAAATAAGCTCTGGCAAGGGGTTAAGCTTGATCCGCCTTGGCGTTATCTTATAATTTTCGCCTTTTTGGCTGTATCGGGTATAGTTCTAACTCTGGTATGGGATAATAAACTAATTCATCTGTTTGAGAGCTTCTATCGCTATGGTTATCTTGTATTCGGCGGTGG
>CAZSLR010000122.1:0-6162 GCA_964607635.1 uncultured Oscillospiraceae bacterium | reverse complement strand
TTGGTTCAATGGAAGTTGTTGACGCTACATCAGGCGACGGCGGCACCGAAGTTCTGCTTGGCGAACCATTCAAATTTGACACAGCAAATATTGATGAGTGGAAATCAGTCTATTAATTAGACTATTTTCTTTAGATTGAAGATGAGGCTGTCCGGCATCTGCCGGGCAGCTTTTTTATGTACTTGTTTGTCGTACGGTTGCCTTAGATTTGACTGGTTCAACTGGTTCTTATCGTCTATAATATGATAGGATAAAAAGAACATACATTTATTTGGGAAGTTGGTGCTGAATATGAGGCTTGCTGTAATAGGCGCAGGACAGATGGGACAGGCTCTGATCAAGGCTTTTGCCGGGATGGTTATTGATGCTGCTGATATTGCGGTTTATGACGTTGATGAGACCAGAGCCGGAGCTGTGTCAGCAGAACTCGGCTGCAAGATAATCGGCAGTTCTGATATCGGGGCTATCGCTGAGTATGATGCTGTGCTGCTTGCCGTCAAACCGCAGGTCATATCTGCTGTGATCAATGATATTGGTGTTTACTTGGATAATGCTCTTGTTATGTCGATTGCTGCTGGCAAATCCATAGCTGAGCTGAGAGCTTGCGGATTGCAAAATAGTTCGCTGGTGAGGATCATGCCAAATACGCCAGCACTGGTAGGAAGTGGTGTCAGCGGGATCAGTTTTTCCGACGATGTCAGCAATGATCAGAGGCAGTGGGTGATCAAGCTGTTTTCTTCTTGTGGTCTGGCCTTCGAGATAAATGAGTCGCTTTTGGATGCGGTTACAGGCTTGTCCGGTTCAGGACCGGCATATATGATGCTTGTGATGGAGGCTTTGGCCGATGGAGGCGTCAGGCAGGGCTTAAGCAGAGAGCTTTCTCTGAAAATGGCTGCGATGACAATGCTTGGTTCGGCTAAACTGGTGCTTGAAACAGGCCAGCATCCGGCTGTTTTGAAGGACCAGGTGTGTTCGCCTGGAGGCACGACGATCGAGGCGGTTGCCGTTCTTGAAGAGCGGGGCTTGCGATCATCCTTGATCGAGGCTGTAGCAGCTTCGTCTGAAAAAGCAAGAAAACTCAGCGGACGATAGGGGATACATTATTGATGAGAAAAAAACCTGAGGTTTCAATATACACAGATGGAGCCTGTTCTGGCAATCCCGGACCTGGTGGATGGGCGGCAGTGCTGATGGCACAGGGCGCGGTCAAAGAGCTTAGCGGATACGAAGAGGACACTACAAATAATAGAATGGAGCTGACAGCCGCGATAGAAGCGCTGGAGAAGCTAACTAAGCCATGTGATGTTAAGCTGTACAGTGACAGCAGCTATCTGGTTTCTGCTTTTAATCTTGGTTGGCTTGATAATTGGCAGCGCAATGGCTGGCGCAATTCAGCCGGGCAGGCTGTCAGTAATCCTGATTTGTGGAAACGTCTTTTGGCTCAGGCAGATAAGCATGATATTACATGGATAAAGGTAAAGGGTCATGCCGATAATGAGTGGAATAATCGTTGCGATGAGCTGGCAGTTCAGCAGATCAAGCTTAATCGCAGCTGAATAATGAAATACTATTACTAAGTACTGGACTTTTGCCAATATAATAATTATTTGCTGGCTGATCATGGCCTTGTGGGGAGAAATTAAATGTTTAATGAAGAAACAGTGGATAAAACAGTACATTTTGTCGGCAGAGTGTTTACAATAGAAGAGCATACAGTCAGGCTTCATGATGGCCAAAGAGCAAGGCGTGAGATCGTGAGACACTCGGGCGGTGCCTGCATAGTGCCGATCGATTCCGATGGTTATGTTCATCTTGTTCAGCAATTCCGTAAGCCATATGACATGATGCTGCTGGAAATTCCAGCCGGTAAGCTTGAGCCTGGAGAAGATCCTTATGTTTGTGCTGTTAGAGAGCTGGCGGAAGAAACGGGTTTTACAGCTGAAAACGTTGAGTGGCTGGCTACTGTCTACCCGTCACCTGGATATTGTGATGAAACCTTGACTGTTTATATCGCGACCGAGTTAACTGCTGGTGAGGCTAGTCCGGATGATGGGGAATTTGTCAGCGCCAGGTCAATGCCGCTGCAGGAGGCACTTGATATGGTCGACAGAGGTCTGATAAAGGATGCGAAATCTCAGATCGGTTTGCTGCGGGCCGAGCGCTGGTTGAAACAACATAGGCCTGAGCTTATTGGTTCAGATAGGTAATACGATGACAGTATCTGATAAGAAACGAGAAATATATGGGTTGTTTTATCTGGCTGCAGCGATATTTTTTGCTGTAATATTTTACGTGCCTGCCGGCAGAACCGGCTGGCTTGGCGGTTTTGTCCGCAGCTCTGGCTTAGGTCTGTTTGGTACGGCTGCATTTGCCTTACCTGCTGTTTTACTTTATATGTCGCTTGATTATTTCCTTGAATCAAGACTTAAGCTGACAAGACAACGGTTCACAGCGGTTATAATGCTGTGGCTAACCTTTACCGTTCTGGCTGCTCTGCTTACAACTCAGCAGGAGCTGCTGAGGACAGATTCAAGTGAATCCGCCGGTAAGGCAGTCCGATTGCTCTGGGAGCATGGATTGGTCACGAAGGATCTGACCGGAGCTTTTCATTTCAGTGGTGGTCTTACTGGCGGCCTTGCGGCCTCAGGTCTTCGAGCTTTGATCGGACAGACCGGAGCTTTGATTTTTATCGTTGTAATGATTCTTGCTCTGATGGTTTTGATTTTCAATTTATCTGTTTCAAAGTTCATTTTTAAGACTGCTGATACGATCAATAAAACACAGGGCAAAGTTCAACAGGTGATGAAGCAGCAGGTCAATGACCTGCGTCAACATCGAGAGATCAGGCAGCAGCAGCCTCAAATCAGGCGAGTTGAAGCTTCAGATTACGATCTGCAGCTTCCAACATCCTGGCAGCCGACAGAGCCTGTGCGCAGGAAGGGCTTGTACAAGCCTGAGTCTGAAGATTTTGAGGAAGCAGCTGCAGAGAACGATTTTGATGAATCGATCTACGCCAGGCCGGAGTCTTTTGCCAGTGTGGGCAAGTCCAATCAAGATGATAAAGCGGTCGACTCAGTAAAAAGCTGGGCCGCGTCGAGCTGGCTTGATCAACCGGAAAACGATCCGCTTTTTTCTGATGATGACGGTGTGTTTTCTGATGATGAGCTTAACGATGTTGAGTTCGATTCGATTGGATCAGATAATCCAACATTGGAGTTTGGTATACCTGTTAAAACTAAGTCTCTTGAGTTGGATATGAAGCAACCAGAAATTCACCGTATAGACGGCCATCCTGATATGGTACAACGGATGCTGCCTTATACACCACCGTCGCTTGATCTGCTTAAGGATGACTCTCAGCAGCGTAAGGTGCAGATGCATGCAGGTGCGATCCGTGCTCTCGGGCGCAAGCTTGAGCAGACGCTGGATAGCTTCAAGGTTCAGGCTAAGGTCGTAAACTTCACCACCGGACCAACTATTACCCGATTCGAGCTTACACCAGGTCCAGGGGTCAAGGTCAGCAAGATAGTTAATCTCGCTGATGATATCGCCCTTAATCTGGCCGCGATGGGTGTCAGGATCGAAGCGCCGATACCGGGAAAAGCCGCGATCGGTATTGAGATCCCCAATAAGGAAACCACACCTGTTCTTCTGCGCAGCCTGCTGGAATCACAGGAGTTTATACAAGCGAAATCACCACTGACAGCAGCTCTGGGACGGGATGTTCAGGGTAATCCTATCTTCTGTGATCTGGCGAAGATGCCTCATCTGCTGATTGCCGGTGCAACCGGCTCAGGTAAATCAGTCTGCATAAACTGCATACTGATGAGTATTCTTTATAAGGCTACTCCAGATCAGGTCAGGCTTCTGATGATCGATCCGAAGGTAGTCGAGCTTAGTGTCTACAATGGTATACCACATTTGATACAGCCGGTCGTGACAGATCCTAAGAAGGCCTATGGTGTTTTGAACTGGGCGGTCGATGAGATGGTTAGAAGATACAGTCTGTTTGCCGATAGATCAGTTCGTGATATCGCGTCTTATAACGCCGCTCTCGATCTTGATCATGAGGATGAGAGCGAAAGGCTCCCTCTGATATTGTTGGTTATTGACGAGCTGTCTGATCTTATGGCAACAACGCCTACTGAGGTCGAGGACGCGATCGCTCGTTTGACTGCTATGGCCAGAGCTGCAGGCATACATCTGATAATTGCTACTCAGAGACCATCTGTTGATGTTATAACCGGTGTAATCAAGGCAAATATTCCCTCGAGGATAGCTTTTGCAGTTGCTTCTCAGATCGATTCAAGAACAATAATTGACATGGGCGGAGCTGAAAAGCTGCTTGGCAAGGGCGATATGCTGTATTATCCTCAGAGCGCGTCCAAGCCTCTTCGTGGACAAGGTGCGTTTATTACAGATACAGAGGTTGAGAAGGTACTGCATACAATAAAGAGCAACTACAAGCCTGATTATGACGATAATGTCGCTGAAGCGATCGCTGCGATCCCTGATTCCAAAAACAGCAAGGATGACCGCAGCAGCAGCCCTGGTGATCAGGATGAGCTTCTGCCTCAGGCGCTTGGAATTGTTGTTGAAACAGGCTATGCATCTGTTTCACTACTGCAGCGTAAAATGACGATCGGCTATCCAAGAGCTGCCAGGCTTATCGACAGACTGCACGAAATGGGCTATATTGGTCCTTTTGAAGGCAGTAAACCGCGCAAGGTGCTGCTTAGCATGGCACAATACATGGATTTGCAGCAGAAAGAGGATAGCGAAGGATGAGCTTTTTACCTATAAACCGTGATGACATGAACCAGCGTGGCTGGGACATGCTTGATTTTCTATTTGTAACCGGGGATGCCTATGTCGATCATCCCAGCTTCGGAGCAGCGATTCTGACGAGACTGCTTGAGGCCAGAGGCTATCGAGTTGGCGTAATCGCCAGACCTGACCCGAATGATGATCAGGCGCTACTGGTTATGGGCCGCCCGCTCTATGGTGTTTTCATATCATCAGGAGTTGTTGATTCGATGGTCAACAATTATACGTCAGCAGGTAAAACACGTTCAGAGGATCGTTATGCTCCTGGCGGACAAGGTGGCCAGAGGCCGGACAGGTCTCTTATCAGATACTGCAATATGGCCAGGAAGCAGCTTGGCGATCTGCCGATTATTATTGGCGGAGTAGAAGGAAGCTTGCGGCGATTCGCACACTATGATGTCTGGTCAGATAAGGTTAGAAGGTCGATTTTGCAGGATACGCAGGCAGATCTTCTAATTTATGGCATGGGCGAATTACCAATACAAACAATAGCTGATCTGTTGGCCAGAGGTGCTGATATTAAAAATATTAACAGCATTCCTGGAACCTGTATTTTTACAGCTGCAGAGAATCTTCCTAAGAACTGCAAGTTCTTTGTCGATGAACATGGCGATTATCAGCTTGAAGCTGATCTTGATGAGCTAAGACAGAAGCAACAAGCTGTTGAGAACGCGGCAAAAGGCAAGAAGCTTAGAACCGATCGCGGTTTCCTGCGTGGACTCTTTCCCGAGGATGATAAGTTCATAATGCTGCCATCCTACGAACAATGTGCTGAAAACAAAGCAGCATACGCGGCTGCTTTTGCGAAACAGTATCAGGAGCAAGATCCAGGCGCAGGAAAAACGATGATTCAGAGACATGGCCGTAAGTTCCTTGTTCAGAATCCACCGCATAAGCCAATGACCCCAGCTCAGTTTGATGAAGTATATGCGCTTGATTATGAACGTAAACCTCATCCGATCTATGATCAGGCCGGCGGTGTCCCGGCTATAGAAGAGGTGCGTTTTAGTGTAAATAGCCACAGAGGCTGCTATGGCGGCTGTAATTTCTGTGCGATAACCTTCCATCAAGGCAGGATCATTCAACGAAGAAGCGATCGATCTGTGCTTGAAGAGGTTGAGACAATAACTCAGATGCCTGATTTTAAGGGATATATTCATGATATCGGCGGACCAACAGCTAACTTCCATGAGCCTGCCTGTGAAAAGCAGGACAGAGGCTATGTCTGCAAGCATAGACAGTGTTTGTTCCCCAAGCCTTGTCCCTCACTTAGAATCGGGCAGCATTCATATCTTGAGCTTCTGCGCAAGGCCAGACAGGTGCCTGGTGTCAAAA
>CAZSLR010000121.1:0-6211 GCA_964607635.1 uncultured Oscillospiraceae bacterium | reverse complement strand
TTGCTGCTATTTACTACTGGCTTGAGGATGCACAGCAGGCTATTATTTCAGCTATCGATCAGAGTAGAATGACACATGATAACAGACAGGCAACAGCTATAACAGTTCTTGTTGGCCTTGCCCTACAGAGACTTCTTAATTCTGAAGATGAAGAAACTGAACTATCCGTTTTCGAAGCACTGGAAAAAGCCAAAACCCAGATGGTCGCAGAAGACGAGTATGATATGAAACTGATAAATGAATCATTCGATGCCGCTAATTCTCTACAGGATTTCTCAGCAGAAGCAATTGCGAAAAACCTTGGTCAGAGCTGCCACGCCAGACATGCTCTACCTGTAATGTTAGCAGTGCTTAAGCATACTGAAGATTATCAGGAGGCAATGAAGCTCAATGTCATGATTGGCGGTGATTCAGCCACCAGAGCAATGATAATCGGTGCGCTGCTTGGTGCTAAATATGGAATCAAAGTAATCCCTCAGGAGTGGATAGATGTGATTCGCGATTGATTGATCAATCGATAAATATCTGGTTGGCTCTCAGTATCTGCTTATCATGTTTTCTTGATTTCCTTCTGGAGCTTCGAGAATTCATGAGTATCTCCAACAAGAATGAAGCCACGGAAAACGCCTTCTCTATAAACGAGCTTCCTGTAGTTGCCGCTGTTGGTATCCATTAACACGTCAAGCTCATACTGAGGCTCACTTAACATGCCTTGTTCACCCAGAACAGCAACCTTGGTATCCATGGTATTTAGCACATAAGGAGGCGTACTAAATTCGAAAACTTCATCTCCACCTGCAGCATTTATACCCGCCACTCTACCCTGTGCGCGCGATACAGACCACAGGCCAAACCAGAAGTTCTTGGGCTCTGCTACATCTCCTGCTGAGAATATATTAGGTATAGATGTGCGCATGTGATTGTCTGTCTTTATTCTCTTTTCAACGCTAATACCGGCCAAACGGGCCAGCTCGCTATTTGCTCTTACGCCTATGCTTACTAATACAAGATCAGCCTCCAGCGCCGAGCCATCCGCTAACAGAACGCTTGTTACTGGTGAATCGTCAGATTCATCGGCTCCTTTGATCGAAACTATATCACCAGAAGTAATGACATTTACACCACAACTTCTAACTCTGCGCATAAATATTTCTGATCCGGCTTCATCCAGCTGGTTTGATAGAAGCCTTGGCATTTTTTCTACAATAGTGGTAGCTATACCCATGCGACTGAAGTGATAGCCTGCCTCTAATCCTAGTAAGCCACCACCAATTACAACAACTTTCTTCTTATCGCGAAGTATCGCTTCAACCTCCAGCGCATCTGCCATAGTCCATAAGGTATGAACCCCCGGACGACCGATACCTTGAATAGGCGGTACAAAGCTTATACTGCCAGACGCGACTATCAGCGAATCGTATGATACTCGTGAATTGTCTGATAAGGTTAATTCATTATTTTCAGGTATTATTTTCAAGACAGACTTATCAAGAAATACCTGAATATTACGCTCCTGATACCATTCTTCAGGATGCAGAAGCAGACTATCTTTAACGCTTGGATTATCAATCACTTCACATATGCGCAATCTGTAATATGGCAAATAAGCTTCCTGCGATACTATGCAAATCGATATCTCGGAGCTTTGATTACGGGCAGCTTCCGCTGCGGTCACACCAGCTATGCCACCACCAATTATTACGACGTTATAATGCTCGTCCATAACCATACCTCACTCTTATAAAACTTTTACCAGAGTCAATTATACTCTTGAATCATATTATTCATTCAACTATTCTTCAGAATATTTAGAAAGAGAATTGATCGCAGCGAAGCCAGCCACAAAAAGCACTATTGAAATCAAAGCAGCTGGTATCCACCAAGTGTAACTTGCCTCATTCGGAATAGCTGGCAGGATCTTAGCCCGAAATATTTCCACAGTTGATCCAAGAACAAAACCAATAATTATGAAGTAAGTCTGTTGCGTATACCTGTTCATCGCCCATTCAATTGGTTTTGTTATCATAAAAATACCTATGACGGTTGATATGCCCAAAACGCCTAAATAGATGATATCAAATTTCGTAATAGCTACTAGAACTGAATCGTACATACCCAAAACAATAAGCATGTGTGAAGTGCTTATGCCTGGCAAAACCAGAGCTATTGCAATAATAATTCCAGTCACAAGAAGCTTTAGATAATGAATCAGGCCTGTACCTGCAGTTATCGAAAAGCTATTTGTTGGTACGAAGCCAATGGATATAACAATCGCGAAGCCTAGTAGACAATAGATAATCGAACTCGTTTTTATCTTCTTCTCTTTAGTCTTCAGCACTAATGCGGGGATGCCACCAAATACAGCGCCCAAGAAGAAAAATGATATAAAAAGAGGGTATCTGTCAAGCAACCACTTTATGACAAAGGCCAGAGAGCCGATACCTAATCCTGCTCCAAAAACAAATTTGAGCAGAAAAATAAAGTTGCTTTTTATATCAGACAAAAAATTGCTGATAGAATGAATCAACTTATCATATATACCAAGTAATATCGCCATGGTTCCGCCACTGATTCCCGGTACACTCATTGAAGAACCAATGATAAAGCCTTTGATTATAATCAAGAAGTCACTCTTGTACTTCATATGAACTTGATCATACTCATCATGAGTCCAGCGTATGATCTTCCTTTCACAAATAATTTGCACATATGAAATATTATCACATATAAGCTGCTATAGCCTATAAACAACTTGTATAGTTATACATTAGGTTTAAGTACGCAGCTGATAATATTCCAGTAAATTAGACTGGTCGAGCTATAATGATATAATTAATCCTCACATATCATTATAGTTATATTTGATTTTAAAATCATTTAAGAATAGATATTGTATAGGAAAGGGATTATAGAATGATTTATTTGTTTACCGGAATAATTCTGCTTCTGGCACTTATTGCAATTCGCATATCAAATAAACACGGAATACCTGCTCTGCTGCTTTTTATCATTCTCGGCATGGGCTTCGGTGCCATGGGTATTAAGTTTAATGATTACGCGTTCTCAGACGGGTTTGCCACTGTTGCTCTGATGGTTATTATGTTCTACGGTGGCTTCGGTACTAGATGGTCTATGGGCAAACCTGTTGCTAAACCAGCTATTGTTTTAAGCTCATTGGGTGTAGCAGCGACAGCTGTCCTGACTGGTTTGTTTTGTCATTTCGTCTTGAATTTCGATCTAATAGAAGGTTTACTCGTGGGATCAATAGTCGGCTCAACGGATTTCGCCAGCGTTTCAAGTATATTACGCTCGAAGAAACTGAACCTCAAGTATAATACAGCGCCACTTCTTGAAATAGAAAGCGGCTCTAACGATCCAGCTGCCTATACTATGACAATGGTTTTCCTGTCAATTATAATAGGTTCAGATGTATCTGTTCCCCTCCTTGTAATTGCTCAGGTTCTAGTTGGTTTAGGCATCGGTTTTGGTTTTGCCTATCTGGCAGGAATGCTTCTCCGGAGCATGTACATTCAAGCCGATGGGCTGTACTCAGTACTCATGGCAGCAACAGTTCTTATTACTTTTGCCACAACTAACTTACTCGGAGGCAATGGTTTTCTGGCCCTGTATATTTTAGGTATATCTCTTGGTAACATTGAGTTCCATGGCAAACGAGAAATCGTATTCTTTTTTGATGGATTTACCGAAATAATGCAGATAGGTCTATTTTTCGTTCTAGGTCTTCTGTCCGATTTTGATAATTTCGTCAGAACCTTCCCTATAGCACTTGTGATAATGCTCTTTATGACAATTATAGCCAGACCCGTTACCGTATTTGGCCTGATGCTGCCATTTAGATTGAAGCTGAATCAACTGAAGATTGTTTCTCTGGCTGGTATACGAGGTGCCGCGGTTATTGCTTTTGCCATTATGGCTGTTAATAGCGAAGCTAAACTATCGATCGATGTATATCATATAGTTTTCGGCATATGCGTTCTATCTTCATTAGTGCAAGGCTCTTTAATGCCTGCTGCTTCTAGGAGATGGAAAATGCTCGATCCTAATGAAACAGTTCTTCAAACCTTCAATTACTATCAGGACAAAGCGAGGATTGGATTCCTTGAAACACAAGTCCACTCCAACAGCAGCTTAATTGGCTTACGAGTGAAAGATCTTGACATGAATTTTGCCTTAATAGTAGCGAAAATACATCGAGGCACAAGAACAATCATTCCAAAAGGTCATACAGTTATTGAGGCGGGCGACACAATAATTCTTGCAGGAGAGACACATTTTGATGAAACAGGGCATGAGCTCTTGGAGTTTAATATTCCAAAAGGTCACAAATGGGCTAATCATTTAATAAGAGATCTTAAGCTTCCTCATCATCGCCTGATAATCATGATCCAACGCAAGGGCTGTGAAATAATCGTTCCGTCAGGAGATACCTTGTTGCTGGCAAATGATAAAGTACTAATGATGGAAATTGACGAAGACAATGATTCAGTCGAACCTGATACGCCAGAACAAGGTATAATGTCTTAAGAATTGACGATGACATTTAACACTAGGGGGGGAAGAAATATGCCATATATTCAAATGAGCATTTCCGAGAAACAGGATGAAACCCGAATCGCATCATTGAAATCAATGTTGGGCGAGAAAATATCTCTACTACCAGGCAAAAGTGAAGCTGTATTGATGCTTCAATTTGATGACGCTAATACTATGTATTTCGCTGGTGAGCTTGGCAAATGCGCGATGATCCAGGTTCATTTATACAAGGAGAGTCCCCGGGAAGCTAAGAGTCAGTTTGCCTCAGAAATGCTTAAATCATTCAGCGAAATAACCGGTATCCCCATAGATAGGATTTTCTTGAATTTTTTTGAACACTCAGGATGGGCAACCAGAGGCGTTTTGAAATAGGAATAGAATATACCTTATGAATTGTAGATAGCTTTATATATGCGATTTTAAAAGATGATTATATACAAGTCTGTGATGGCGAGGTTTCCACCTGAATATGCAGACATTGAATCTCTGATGCATTGGTTACTATGGAAGCAAGTACACTTGATAAATACAAGAATATTTATTATCATATAGCGAGTTAAATATTTGCCACCGGGCAATGAGATGCATTTACGCATCCGTTACACATCGTTAGGTCTTAGAAGATGTGGAAGCGGGTGCTTATTTTTTTGGAGGTTTCTGATGATACTGCGCAATCCATTTAAGACACTTACCAGGATGGAGTGGCTGCTCTGGCTGCTCTCAATCACTGTTATCTTCAGCTCTTTTTTACTCTCCGGAAGCTTCTATCTCTTAACACTTATTGCATCTATGGTAGGAGTAACCGCTCTTATATTTGTGGCAAAAGGCGACGTCTGGGGACAACTGCTGACTGTTTTATTTAGTTTGTTGTATGCAGTAATCTCTCTTCAATTTAGATATTACGGCGAAATGATCACTTATCTGGGGATGACTGCTCCCATCGCTGCGATGTCTGTAATAACTTGGCTGCGCAATCCTTTTGCTGATACTGATGAAGTAAAAGTGCATGAGCTTAATAAGCTTCAGAGATTTTGGTTGATGGCTCTCACTATTATAGTTACGATTATTTTCTATTTTATTCTGAAGGCTTTCGACACAGCAAATCTATTTATAAGTACAGTCTCAATTGCTACAAGTTTCTCTGCATCATATTTGATGCTGTTTCGCAGTCCGAATTACGCTCTGGCTTATGCAGCTAATGATATTGTACTTATTATTCTCTGGGTTATGGCTGCAATGAATGATCTTTCTTATCTGCCAATGATTGCCTGCTTCGCAATGTTTTTTGTTAACGACATATATGGCTTCATAAACTGGATCAGGATAAAAAACCGTCAGCAGTTGCAGTTTCACAGCAGCGTAGAATTAAAAAATTAGAAAAAGAGACGGAAATTCATGAGCAACACGAATACATACCTTTAATTTTTATAGCCTATTGCGGGCAAGCATTCGAGAAATCGATTTGATCAATATGTTTTTTCGCCTCTCCTATAACTTAGGTATATTGATAGCTTCTTCTTAAACTCTTTTATCGATGACAGAGATTAATGTGTGATTAAGCGAATTGGTAAACCACCCAGAAAAATGCTATAATTCCTCTTATATAGACTTATATCTGCCTTTGTTTTTCATTTATTGATCAGCCTTTCCGGCTTGC
>CAZSLR010000120.1:0-6239 GCA_964607635.1 uncultured Oscillospiraceae bacterium | reverse complement strand
TTTGGTGGAGATGAGGGGGATCGAACCCCTTACCTCTTGAATGCCATTCAAGCGCTCTCCCAGGTGAGCTACACCCCCGTGACCTGGCTTATTTTATTACAGCCAGGGTCGTTTTGTCAACTGTTGTTTGTACTGTTTTCCGAATCGTCTTAGAAATCACCGAATGAGGTGTCAGAGAGCGGATCGTGGTGCTTTGAAGCACTCTTATAGTCCTTTTTCTCTGGCTTTGGTTCAGCATTTTTCACAGGCTCAGTTTTCTTCTCAGGTCTCTTGTTCTCAGTAGATTTCTCAGTAATCTTTTCATTTTTAGATTCTTTGAGATTAACTACCTTAGAGTCTTTTGCCTCTGTATTCTCCGCTTCCTCAACAGCATCCTTCAGATTGAACTGTGCGACAAATTCCTTGAGAAGCTCGGCCTGACTTGACAGCTCTTCACTGGCAGCAGCGCTCTCTTCTGAGGTCGCTGAATTCATCTGAACAACTCGGGATACCTGTACAAGACCAGTATTGATCTGAGCGATGCCGCTGGCCTGTTCATTCGAAGCTTCTGCGATCTTAAGTATCAGTTCATTTGTCTTGGTTACCTTGTCAACAATTTCATTAAGTGCCTCAGCTGTCTTCTCGGCAATTTCTGTACCATCATTGACGTGACCAATCGATTTCTCGATAAGAACGGTTGTTTCTTTTGCTGCTTCAGCGCTTCTGGCGGCCAGGTTTCTGACCTCCTCCGCGACAACAGCGAAGCCTTTGCCGTGTTGTCCGGCTCTTGCTGCCTCAACCGCGGCGTTCAGTGCCAGAATATTGGTCTGGAAAGCGATATCATCGATTACCTTGATAATCTTGGAGATATTTTTAGATGAGTCATTGATTTCTGTCATTGCTTCAAGCATACTGCTCATTCTTGTATTACCTGTGTCGGCGCTATGACGAGCCTGATCACTTAGCTGACTGGCAGCACCGGCATTAGAAGCGTTTTGCTTGGTCTGATCAGCGAGCTGCTCGATGGATGCTGTAACCTGCTCGACTGAGCTGGCCTGTTCTGTGGCACCCTGTGATAGCGTCTGGCTTGACCTTGACATTTCTCTGGCACCGGTAGCGACCTCTTCAGAAGCCTGTCTGATGCTGCTTAGCAGTCGATTGAAAGATCCGATCGCACCGTTAAGTGAGTTCTTAAGAATCGCGTTATCACCTTCATACTCACCTGCCATCTCGATCGTCAGATCACCATTGGAAAGAGCCTGGATTACCAAAGCGGCATCCTGGATAGGTGCGACCAAAGCATCAATTGTTTTATTGAAGCCATCAACTATTCTTCTGTAGCCACCTTCGAATGCGTCAACATCAGCACGTTTGCTTAGATCTCCACCGGTTGCGGCTTTTGTCAATTCATAGGCAGCACGGATGATTTCCTGAATCGCGCTGTAAACCGCATATACTGATGGTGTCAGCTGGTCATTCACAGAAAGCTGCCCACGCTTGCGGAACTCCTGCAGTCGTCTGATATCGCCCTGAGAGGCTTTTACAATTGCGTCCTGCAGATCGATCAGATTATCACGCACCTGATTAATGTCGTTCGACAGCTCGGCCATCATACCGGCGTATCTATCGGACATAGGTACTGTAAGGTCATTAAGTGCAAGTCTGCCCAGAACAAGCTTGGCTTCTTCTACAGGTTCGACAACACCATCAAGTGTTGAGTTGAATCCACCTATTATAGCGGCATATGCTCCTTCAAGTCTGGAGGCATCACCACGTGCTGTCAGCTCACCTGCCGAAGCCGCTGCTGTAAGTCTATCTGCCTCAGAAATCAGAAGCCTAAGGGAAGCGACTGTCTGCTGGAGAGCAGGACTGATCTCGTCCTCAGTGTCATTACTATCAATATCAACATTTAGATCACCATGTGATATCTTCTGCAGATTTGCTACGAAGTTATTCTGCAGGTCATCAGCATAGCCATTCATCTTGTTGATCATCTGACTTATCTCATCTCTGGCTCCGTCCTGAACACTTACACGAGCACTCAAATGTCCGGCACTAAGCTGGTCAAGCATGCCTGAGGCACGACGCATTATCTTAACGATACCACCAGTAATGATCAGCGTAAGTATAATGACAAGGATAAAGCTGAAAGCGACTACGATTATTACTATTGTAGCTGATGATTTGACAAGATCAGATACTCCCTTAACCTCTTCGACCATGGCAAATTCCAGAATTTCAGTCACATCATTCATACCTGCTCTGGCTGAATTGAAATCATCCAGGAAGGTCGTAGAGTAAATAACCGAAACTCTGTTGTTTCTGGCCATTGTAGCAGCCAGATCAGACCAACCGCCGAAATCCACTCGGATCTGCTCGAAGCTCTCGAAAACAGTTTGCCCTGTTGTACTGCTTCTGTATTGTTCCCATACAGAGCGGTTGTTATTAAGAATAGCCTCGGCCTCATCAACTCGCTGCAAGACCTGCTCGAAGTTTTCCAGCATATCTGCCTCGAGATCCGCAACTGTACGCTTGGTGCTATCCAGTGCTGCCATTTCCTGCAGAGCACTAAGGCCCTGATACATGTCACGGTCTGCGTTCAGTACCATGCTCGTAGCAGCAAGACCTTCGTCATAAAGCACCTTGCGCATACTATTTGCGACATTATTCAATTGTATAATTGAGAGAGTGGTTACACCAATGATCACGATCAATGGTACCGCAATCAGGAAAAGAATTTTTTGTCTGATTCCAAGCTTTTTAAACATTCTACCCCGCCTTTTCGCATGCTTATTGAGTGTTAGCTCCCGACTATTTAACTCGCAGCACAATTTATTTTTTGACCATACATATATTGTCGTCCAAAAGCATCGAAGCTTGAGTTATTTAGTAGATGTTTTATCAGGATAATACACTGTATTTCTGGCGTTGTGACTAACTAAATCTTAGTCGATTGACAAATTACCGTGCCGTCCATATACTTGAACTGAGCCTCGGAACTGGCGGATAGTGGGATACCACAGGGGACCGGGGTCATATGCAAGTCGACCGCCTGGGCTGATCTATTCAGTCCGGGTTTTTTTGTGTCTTAACGGAGGTCGTTCTTATGAAATCATCTGATAATTGGCAGGGCTTCACAGGTGGAATCTGGCAAAGCTCAATTGACGTCCGGGATTTTATACAGCAGAATTACACGTTCTATGATGGTGACTCTAGCTTCCTCAGCGGACCCACAACAAGAACATGTAAGCTAATCGATAGGTATACTAAGCTTCGTCAGGCCGAGCTGGCTCTTGGCGGTGTGCTTGACATAGATACGACAACAGTCAGCTCCCTGCTAAACTATAAGCCAGCTTATATCGATAAGGAAAACGAAATTATTGTTGGTCTGCAGACTGCCAGGCCACTCCAGCGAACAGTTAATCCCTTCGGAGGGATTCGCATGGCCGAGAAGGCCTGTGCAGACTATGGCTTCGAGCTCTCTGACAAGGTTCTCGAACATTTCAGATATCGAACGACACATAATGATGGTGTGTTCAGGGTCTATACAGAAGAAATGAAGCTGGCCAGAAAAACCGGCATCATTACTGGTCTGCCCGATTCATACGGGCGCGGACGCCTGATTGGAGACTATCGCAGAGTCGCGCTATATGGAATCGACACACTTATCCTGGCAAAAGAAGACGACATCAGAAATTTGAACGAACAGAACATGACTGAGAATAACATTCGTCTGATTGAAGAGGTCTGGCGCCAGATCGATTTCCTAAGCAAGCTTAAAGAGATGGCTGCCAGCTACAAAATCGATATAAGCAAACCGGCAAAAGACAGCCGCGAGGCAGTTCAGTGGCTCTATTTCGCTTATCTCGGCGCGATCAAGGAGCAAAACGGCGCTGCGATGTCACTTGGCAGAGTCAGTACCTTTTTCGATATTTATTTTGAAAGAGATTTGCGTACAGGTTTGTACAGCGAAGCTGAGCTTCAGGAGATCATCGATGATTTTGTCCTCAAGCTTCGGATGGCAAGGCAGCTTAGAACAGCTGAATATAATGAGTTATTTGCTGGTGATCCCTTATGGATCACTGAAGCGATTGGTGGAATAAGCGAGAATGGCCGCCCACTTATAAGTAAAACATCATATAGGATCTTGCACACCCTGCGCAATCTCGGTCCGGCACCAGAGCCAAACCTGACTGTACTCTGGTCTGAAAAACTACCTGAAGCATTTAAGGACTATTGCGCCAGACTCTCTATAGAAACAGACTCACTTCAGTATGAGAATGATGAATTGATGAGACCGATATTTGGTGATGACTACTCTATTGCCTGCTGTGTATCAGCCGCTGCCACAGGTAAGCAGATGCAGTATTTCGGCGCACGCTGTAATCTGCCAAAGGTGCTGCTGCTGGCACTTAACGGCGGTCGGGATGAGATTACCGGTTTGGCCATCGGCCCGCAAATGGAATCATATTCAGGCGAATACCTCGAGGAGACAGAAGTCAGGCGCAGGTTTAAGATTTATCAGCGCTGGCTCTGCAGCCTATACGTTCGCACAATGAATGTAATTCACAGTATGCATGACAAATATGCATATGAGAAGCTGCAAATGGCACTTCACGACACTGATCCTGAAAGATTTATGGCTTTTGGACTTGCTGGGCTATCAGTCGCAGCGGATTCCTTAAGCGCCATCAAATACGCCCGAGTTAAGCCGATCAAGAATGACGAAGGAATGATTATTGATTTTGATATTGAGGGTGAGTATCCTGCTTACGGCAATGATGATGACCGCGTTGATTCCATCGCCTGTGAGCTGGCAAAGAATTTCTATAATGAGCTGATCAAGACGCCTTGCTACCGCGGCGCTAAGCATACTCTTTCAATTCTGACAATCACTTCAAATGTTGTCTATGGCGAGAAGACAGGCTCAACTCCGGACGGCCGCAAGCATGGTGAACCATTCGCGCCTGGGGCTAATCCTATGCACGGACGAGACAGCAGCGGCGTGTTGGCTAGTTTAAACTCAGTTGCCAAAATATCATATGAGCATTGTCGTGATGGTATATCATGTACGATGACTGTCACCCCAAAAACTCTGGGTGCTGAAATCAAACAGCAATCTCTGGTACTGCAGTCAATTCTTGACGGTTATTTCAAGCAGGGCGGACATCATCTGAATGTCAATGTTCTCAGTCGTGAATTATTGATCGAGGCGATGGAGCATCCGGAGAAATATCCGGATCTGACAATCAGGGTCTCAGGCTACGCCGTTCATTTCAATCGACTTACAAAAAAGCAACAGCTGGAGGTTATCAGCAGAACATGTCATACAAGTATCAGCAAGTGATTAGAAAAGATGAAAGTTTCAAAACAGAAAGGCCTCACAAATGTCAGGAAGGCTCTCATAGCGGCAGAGTGCACTCAATCGAGAGTATGAGCACTTGTGACGGGCCAGGTCTGAGGCAGGTTATTTTTCTTCAAGGATGCCCCTTGCGTTGTATATTCTGCCACAATCCTGACAGCTGGAACCATACGGCAGGTCAGCTCTATACAGCTGAAATTATTCTTGAGAAAATCAGTCGTTTCAATGCCTATTCTTCTGCTGGAGGAGGAGTAACAATATCTGGCGGAGAGCCTTTTTTTCAACCCTGCTTCCTGCTTGAGCTGCTTTTTGGTTTTAAGCTGCGCGGTATACATACAGCAGTTGACACCTCTGGCTGGCCTCATAAACTTGAAAACGACTGTTTGCTGACTGCCATACTTACTCAGACAGATCTTCTGCTGATAGATGACAAATCACCGGATCCAGCTGAGTACAGATTGTTGACGGGTCTTGATCCTGCAGGCAGAGACTACTTGATAAATGTCGCCATCAGATGTAAAACACCAGTATGGCTTAGACATGTAGTTCTTCCAGAATTCAACACCAGCAAGGAAGCAATCAAGAAGCTGGCAAACTGGATCAGCGATCTGCAAAATCGCGGTCTAAAAATCGAGCAAGTAAGCTTGCTGCCTTACCACCGATTAGGTGTTCATAAATATCAAGAGCTTGGACTAGAGTACAGCTTAATTGATCTGCCGGCTTTGGCAAATGGTGAATTGGCGCAGTATAGTCAGCGGCTGAGCGGCGAATTAGACAAATGCCTGCCTAATTTTTCATTTACTATCAAGTAGTTGGTATGTTCCGGATATCCTTTTATCGATCAAGTAGTTGGCTTGATCCAGATATCCTCTTATCGATCGAGCAGCCGGCTTTTGCC
>CAZSLR010000119.1:0-6253 GCA_964607635.1 uncultured Oscillospiraceae bacterium | reverse complement strand
CGGTAGAACGATCAACAAGATTGGAAACGCACAGAGAAATACCGCTGCCGATTACCGTGCTGATAATGTACTGTTTGTTATCATTACAGATGGCCAGGAAAACTCCAGTCGTGAATATTCTATGCGCAGGATTAAGGAAATGATAGAGCGTCAGAAAAGCAAATATGACTGGGAATTTATTTTTCTAGGTGCCAACATTGACGCGGTTGAAACTGCTGGCAGATTTGGTATTACTGCTGATCGGGCTCAGGATTTTCATGCTGATAGCGAAGGTGTTGAATTGAATTTCCGTGTAATGAGCGAAACTGTCGCCTGCTATAGAGAAAAGTCAGAGATGCCGATCGATTGGAATGAGGAGATCAAGCAGGACTACCATGGCAGGAAGAAGTAAGTGGCAAATTTATCTGTGAGAGTGCTATTATGTTAGACGTTGCAAGTGAGACCAGATAGGTAAGTATTGGCATATCTGCTGGTAATAGAGTTTGAGGTCTATTTATGGCACGTCCGTCTACTATAACAACTGATGAAATTATGCGGATCGCTCGCGGTCTGTTTCTTAAGCAGGGAATTGCCAGAACTGAAATGAAACAGATCGCTGCTGCTTGTAGTATCAGCAGAACAACTCTTTACCGTTATTTTGATTCCAAGGAATCAATTGCCTTCGGCCTGGTAACAGAGACGCTTGAGCAGCTTGGGACCGAGGCATATCAAGCGCTTGAAGGCGAGCGGGTATATGAGACAATTAAACGTTCGTTGATTTCAATGACCAGCTTCATGAAGCAGCATCCTGAGCTGTTGCGTTTACTCGACGATTTTGATTGTTATTTTTCAGATGGATATCCTGAGGGCCCTACCTCATTAAACTACCAAGAGTTTTTGAGAAATAACCAGCCATCCATGCGTGAGCTTCTTAAACGAGGCTTAAGTGATGGCAGCATAAGGCAGGATATAGATGCTGATTTTTACGCGCAGTTTATGATGAATGTTCTGATTGGTGTGGCTCAGAGAATTCTGCCTAGACAGAAGATCATCAGATCAGAGCAGGGTTATGGCAGTGAATATCTTGATGAGGCATTGCAGCTGATTTTGCGTGATATCAAGGCCTGATCGACCAGCTGAAGCAGCTTACCTTAAAACTGCACATATAAACCGATAATTTTTTTCGCATATGGCAGGTTGACAGCTTATAGCAGTCAGCCTACTATATTAATAGTTATGATACACGTGTAACTTAACTATTGCTATGTGTAAACAAGTGCTTTCAAAGATGCATAAAATGAAAAGGATGGTTAAAGTATGAAGCTTGATATTCCATATCTGATTGCGAATTTAACAATTGAAGAGAAGGCCGGCCTATGCTCAGGTGCCGATTTCTGGCACACTAAGGCTGTTGAGAGGCTTGGACTGCCTGCGATTATGGTCAGTGATGGTCCTCACGGTCTGCGTAAGCAGAATGATCAGGGTGATCATGTTGGAATCAACGATAGTATTAAGTCAGTATGTTTTCCTGCCGGCAGCGCCATGGCAAGCAGCTTTGATCGCGATTTGATCAGTAATGTCGGTACATTGCTGGCAGAAGAGGCCAGAGCGGAGAAGGTGCATACTCTTCTTGGGCCCGCGATCAACATTAAGAGAAGTCCACTGTGTGGTCGAAATTTCGAATATCTCTCTGAGGATCCTTACCTTGCAGGGGAGTTGTCGGCCAGCTATGTCGCTGCTGTTCAGGCGTCAAATGTTGGCGTAAGCGTCAAGCATTATGCAGCCAATAACCAGGAACACCGCAGGATGAGCGTTGATACTCTGGTGGATGAGAGAACTCTGCGTGAAATTTATCTCAAGGCCTTCGAGACAACAGTGCGCAAGTCCAAACCTTGGACCATAATGTGTGCGTACAACAAAATAAATGGTACGTATTGCTGCGAAAACAAATGGCTTCTTACTGATGTCCTGCGTGACGAATGGGGCTTCGATGGAATAGTTATGACAGACTGGGGTGCCATGAATGAGCGGGTTGACGCGCTGATTGCCGGTTTGGATCTGGAGATGCCATCCTCTAACGGATTGAATGATAAAAAAATCGTCGCAGCTATTGAAGCTGGGGAGCTGCCGCTTGAGATTCTGGACAGAGCGGTCGAAGACCTGCTTGTTTGGATTGAACGTGGACTGGCTGATGAGCCGGCCATTTCGAGCTATGACAAGGAAGCACATCATGAGGCCAGCCGCAAAACAGCCGCTCAGTGTGCTGTTCTGCTGAAAAATGATGGAGATATATTGCCGCTAAATAAGAACAGCAAGATCGCGTTCATCGGACCTTTTGCCAGTGCGCCAAGGTTTCAGGGCGGAGGATCAAGTCACATCAATACCTTCAAGGTCACTTCGGCACTGGAAGCATGTGCGAGTGCAGGCATCAACGTATCATATGCGGCAGGTATAGCCGAAGATGGTATAACAGCTGACAATGAACTGCTTAAGGCTGCAGTAGAACAAGCAGGATCAGCAGAAGTTGCTGTAATTTTTGCAGGTCTGCCGGATAGCTTCGAATCTGAAGGCTATGACCGCAGCCATATGGATATGCCACAGGCACAAAACGAATTGATCTCAGCCATCGCTGCTGTTCAGCCCAACACTGTGGTTGTTTTGCACAAAGGCAGCCCGATCACCATGCCGTGGATCAATGAAGCAGCAGCTGTTCTTGATATGTATCTTGGCGGCCAGGCCGTAGGTGCTGCTACAGCCGATCTTCTGTTTGGCGACGCTAATCCTTCTGGCAAACTGGCTGAGACCTTCCCGCTTAGACTGGAAGATACCCCCTGCTATCTCCAGTTCCCGGGCGATGGTAAATCTGTCACATATGGTGAAGGTGTATACGTTGGTTATCGCTGGTATGACAGCAAAAAAATGGATGTACTTTTTCCCTTCGGCTATGGATTATCATACACGAATTTCTCAATTAGTGATCTTAAGCTTAGCTCAGAAGATCTCGCAGATGGGGACAAACTAGAAGTATCAGTCAAGGTAACAAACACTGGCAAAAGACCTGGCTCCGAAGTTGTACAGGTATATATTGCGCCGCCTGCTAAGCTTACCAGGATACGTCCCGTTCATGAACTCAAGGGCTTCGAAAAAGTCTATCTTGAGGCTGGGGAGACCAAAACAATAACAATTAAGCTCGATGTCAACAGCTTCGCCTACTGGTCAACTGAGCAGGGTAAATGGTTTGCTGCTCCTGGAATCTATGAAATTCAAGTAGGAAATTCAAGCCGCAATATGGTGTGTAAAGCTTCAATTGAGCTTAAGACTGCCCCGGCTCCCTTCAAATACAGCGCCAGCACTACCTTTGGCGATCTGATCGAGGCGGGCATGACAGACATTCTTGAACAGCTGAAGCAGGGCATGACTGCAACCTTTGGCGGTAGTGATGAAACACCTGGAAGCGGAGCCTCTGATGGTGTTATCAACAGTCAGATGATGGAGGAAATGATGGCTGGTATGCCAATTCATTCTCTTGCAAGCTTTACAGCCATGCCTGATGGTGCACTTGAAGGATTAATAAACCTGCTTAAGCAAAGAAGTGCTGAGTAATAACGCTCAAGTGTCAAAATAAGTGATTAAATTCTTATGCAGACTAAACGGAGAGAACGGCCTGAAAGCTGTTCTCTCTTTCTGGTTTTGTCGTTTGACGGACATAGAAAAACCTTGACATAAGGCGTCTGATTACGCATGATTATAGACATAACCGTAACATATAAAACAAATAATCAGTATTAGTAACCACAGGAATCCAGAAGGGTTCTTAAGGGACAGGAGTGCTATATGAAAAAGATATGTGAAACCTTGGCCGCGACACCATTATTTGCGGGACTTACCCACGAATTGTTTCATGAGTACTGTGCCAAGACAAGTATAAGAGTAGTATGGAAGGGTGAGGTTCTGGTCAACGAAGGCGATGCCTGTAATGGTATCGGTATGATCATTGACGGACAGCTAGCTATGCAGAAATACACCAGTGGCGGAGAATTCGCGACACTGGCACTACTTGGTCCAGGCGAGGTTTTTGGCGAATATCTGATTTTTGGGTCTCGTAAGACCTATACAACAACCATCGAGGCAGTCACTAATTCTAAAATAATCTTTATTACAAAGGATATGCTGATGCATCTGCTGGGAAACAGCCCTGCGATCATGTCAAACTTTCTGCGAATACTCTCTGACAGAGTTCAGACACAGAATCGACGCATATCGTTGCTCTCGCAGAAGAGCCTGCGACAGAAGATCGCCAACTATCTTCTTGAGCTTCTTCGTGATCAGCTGGAAAAGGAAGGCGAAACCCCAAAGACTGTAAGACAGCTTGTTTCTACGCAAGCGGTTGAGCTCCCTGTTTCAAAAGAAGTAGTATCAAGATTGCTCGCTATGCCCAGACCATCGTTCTCACGTGAGCTAATTGCGATGGAGAGAGATGGTCTTGTACGTGTCAGTGGACGTGTTATCTGGCTGCTGGATCTCGATGGACTTGAGAAGGGTGTTATCGAAGGCTTCGTATCGCCGTAATAATATTCCATCAAATGACATCAAATGACAGATTGCGTATGCGATCTGTCATTCGTTGTTTTATTTGTCGACAACGTACCACGAGCAATGGTTATGTATCCGTCAAAATGGCAGAAATGATCACATATTGATATAAGGTCTGTTATTTTGTTTTACCATTAGTTATAATTTGCCTATCCCGAGTTTATCAATTTAAGACAGATCATGAGGTTGCTGATGGATGCTTTGAAACAGAAGATTCAAAATGAGGGCCAGGTACTGCCGGGTAATATACTCAAGGTTGATCATTTTCTGAACCATCAGATAGATCCACAATTGATGTTTGAGATCGGTCAGTGCTTCGCTGAGCATTTCGCTGATGTTAAGCCTACCAAGATCCTGACGATCGAAGCTTCTGGTATTCCACCGGCATTGATGACCGGTCTGGCAATGCAGCTTCCCGTGATCTATGCCAAGAAGACTGAGGCCGCTAATCTGGATAGTCAGTTTTATTCAGCTTCAGTTCATTCTTATACCAGAAACAGGGATTATACGATTCGCGTGAGCAGCAAGTATCTTTCTGCGGCCGACCGTGTTCTAATCATTGATGATTTTCTGGCGAATGGTCAGGCTCTGTTGGGTTTATCAGAGCTGATCAGTAAGTCAGGAGCAACATTGGCTGGAGCGGGAATCGTAATTGAAAAAGCCTTCCAAAAGGGTGGCGAGCTGGTGCGTGCACAAGGTATGAATGTTGTATCACTGGCGAAAATAAAGGATATGACTGACGGTATAGTTCATTTCTGCGACTGAATAGGTCGTAGGAAGCGCCGAAGCCAACTGGGTATCAGGCTGAGACGTATCAAAACCGGACAGAGTATCAATATAGTATGGGAAGTTTAGTGCTGAAGGAGGAATTCGTGATGAAACTTCGTAAATTGGTGACATTGTTGCTTTGTTTGAGCATGCTGGTTAGTGCAATCGCGCTGGCAGGCTGCGGAGACAAAAAAGAGGATGAGAAGCTGAAGGTTGGTGTTATTTATATCAGCCCTAAGACAGATGGTGGCTGGTCTGAAGCGCATGCCAAGGGCTTCGCTCAGGCTGTTGAGAAAATTGGTGCTGATAAGGTTCAACTGGCTGAAATCGAATCAATCGATGATAATGATGCCCAGGCTACAGAAACAGCTCTTCGCCAACTGGCTGAGCAGGGATGCAAGCTGATTTTCGCAACAAGCTACAATTACATGAACACAGTAGTTAAGCTGGCTGATGAATACAAAGATGTAAAATTCGAGCATTGTTCAGGCTACATGAGCAGTGAAAATCTCGCGAACTATTTCGGACAAATTGAACAGGCCAGGTATCTTTCTGGTATAGTCGCAGGTCGCATGACAGAGAGCAATAAGATTGGTTTTGTTGCCGCTCAGAAAATTCCTGAGGTCATGAGAGCTGTTAACTCATTTGCTCTTGGCGCCCGTTCCGTCAATCCTGACGCCGAGATCATGGTTAGCTGGACTAACACATGGTATGATCCGCAGAAGGAAAAGGAAGCCGCAATCGCTCTGATCGATAGTGGCTGTGATGTTGTCGGTCAGCATCAGGATTCTACTGCTACACAGGAAGCTGCTCAGGAAAAAGGCGTATACGGTATCGGTTATGATAATCCTATGTATAGCGAAGCTATCAAGGATGCATACCTGACAGCACCGATCTGGCTGTGGGGCGCATA
>CAZSLR010000118.1:0-6290 GCA_964607635.1 uncultured Oscillospiraceae bacterium | reverse complement strand
GTAAGGCATTAGTTGTTATCGATATTCAAAATGACATAACTAAGAATTACAAGGATGTTATCGGCAACATCTTATGTAAATCAGATTATGGTGTAAGTGTTCTATCGGATTGCATTACGAGTTATGACAAAAGGAAAATCGGCGAAATGCTAAAATATTATGAGAATAAAGGCAGCAAGATCATTTGCTTGAATGATCTGTTATGATTTCTATTAATCTGAGTTAATATAGATAATTTTCTTATACGTTTCTGCGGCGACTTTCTTTGTGCTTTGTATATACTTTTTCTGCACAATGATATTACAATAAGTTTGATCTAAACATAAAAACGGTGGTGAGAATATGGCGATGTGGAATCCATGGCGTGGCTGTCATAAATATAGCGAGGGCTGTAAGCATTGCTATATTCATAAGGGTGATGCAAGAAAACTAATAGATACCAACGTTATTACTAAAACAGACGATTTTTACGCGCCTGTCGCAAAAAATAGAAATGGTGAATATAAGATCAAGTCAGGACAGAAAGTTTATTTGTGTTTCTCCAGCGACTTTTTTATCGATGAAGCCGATCAATGGCGAGATGAATGCTGGAAGATGATAGCAGAACGTTCTGACTTGAACTTCATTTTTCTTACTAAGAGAATCGATAGATTCCAACAGTGTATACCTGAAGACTGGGATAATGGATACGATAATGTTACTGTTGGCTGCACAGTTGAGAATCAAGCAATGGCTGACCATAGACTTCAATTATTTGCGAGCTTTCCGATTAAGCATAGAAATGTGATCTGCCAGCCGCTTATAGAAGAAATATTTATCGATAATTATCTCGACGGTGTTGAGGCTGTTATTGTTGGTGGAGAGTCAGATAAATATGCCAGACCGCTTAATTATGATTGGGTTCTATCTCTGCGGACGCAATGTATAGCAAAAGGTGTTCGTTTTGAGTTCAGACAATGTGGTACTCGCTTTATTAAGGATGGCAAAGAGTATTTGCTAAGCGTTAGAGACTTATGTAGCCAGGCGAGAAAAGCAAATATAAATTGGCAGCCAACTTCATGTAGAGTTGATCTTGAATTGAGGGAGTAATGACAAGTAAGACACTAAAAATCCGGAGGTAACAAAAATGCTTAGAAATCCTGATATTCAACCGACTGATGCCGTTATCGCTAACGCGCTTGGCGACGCGAATGATGCCTATGTTATGTTCATAAATGAGCTGCCTGAACATGACGTTCAATTGGAATGGCGTTACTACACCGATGGGAATACATGGCTGGCAAAAGGCGTGTACCGCTGGACTGGTGCTCGTGGCGGTAAGAAGGAGACTACTGTATTTTGGCTATCAGTTTGGGATGGCTTCTTCAAGGTGACAATATATTTTCATGAAAAATTCCGTGCGGATATATTTGGTATGTCATTGAGTAATGAAGTCAATCAAAAGATATCAGAATCAAAACAAATGGGAAATAAGCTTAAGTATTTCCCACTTGTTTTTGACCTGAACTCCACTGAGATGTTCGAAGATATTTTTAGTCTTATTGAGTATAAGAAGACAATTTAGTAGATGGCTTCTACCGGATAGGCACCTGTATTTCTGAAACATACTCATCAGGATCATCAGTAGCCCAGTCGCCCTTGTGATAGATCTCTCTGATTGGACCATTGGCAACGTAACTATTTTGCTTCATCCATTCAAATATTTTATCGAATGTTTTGCTCATCGAAGCGAATGAGCCTTTATGAATAATACATGCCATTTTCTCGACTTTTGCCAGTTTATAAACACTTACTTCGTCACTACCTTCGAAGGGCACTGTAATTGGTTCAGCTACTTCAACATCAAGGTTGTGTTCATTGTACTCAAGCTTCAGATCTGCCAGATTCCACCATCCGGAATGGTATAGCATGAGGCAGGGAATAGTTCGTTTTACTCTATTTTTGTCAATGTAGTCATTTACACGAGGCCACATTTCTTTAAGATTTTCATCAAATGCCACTTTGGCAAAAGTCTTGCGGATCGATGCGACCAGGATAGGTTCGATTTCTTTTATAGTTATTTCATTCATGTGTGAAAAGCCTCCATTCTTGATTAAAAAGATGTTGGTGTGAAGACGTTCAAGTCTGTTGTTTTCATTGGCTAAGGTGGCCTCCAGTAGTGATGCTTTGTCTTCCAACATTGTAATCAGAGAGGGGATAGCAATACCATTGTTTAAAACACTGGCGATTTCTTCCAATGAAAATCCGGCATCCTTCAGAGCTAAGATCTTGTTGACGGTAACCAACTGAGAAGCATCGTAGCTGCGATAGCCCGTAAACTTATCAACTGACTTAGGAGTAAGAATTCCTACTTTTTCATAGTGATACAAGGCGTCTAGCGACAAGCCACATAGTTTTGAAAACTCACCGATCTTAAACAAAACATCATCTCCCAACTGACTTTTCAGGTGTGCACTCCTGGTGTCTGTTAACAGTCTATACCTTCGGGTAGGACAAGAGTCAATATACTTTTGACATTGTGCTAATTTTCAGATATCTTAATAATAACTGACTGCAGTCAGTGACTTTGGTCAAAATGGTGTTGAGCTTTTTAGGAGGGCAAAAAATGAATAGGTTTTCTCGTAAGATCACGGTAATACTATTAGTTATCCTTCTACTATTGATGAGTTTCTCTGCGTGTGTGAGTAATGAAGTCAAGCTTGAAGCAAAAACTGATGATGTCACAGACACTGAGAAGGACGAAGAGATAATTTCCGAGGAGAATAAGCAGGGAATTATAACTGTTGCTGAAGGTATGCTCGGTGTAGAAGGAAATCAAGCCCTCCAGTATAGTGGATCATTAGGATATGGTTATAACTTGCTTACTTCCGCTTACTATAATCCTACAGATATAAAGGCTACGTATTCAGTGATAGATATCGACAAACTAGCTGCTAAGGGATATGTATATATAAATCATCTTACAAATGCCATCAAGGCAAAAAGGGAACTAACTCATACGACTAGAGAATACTCGCAAAGAATTACGACTTCTGCGAGCTGCACAGGTAAGGTAGGCCTGACCGGCAGTTTCAAGGCAAGCTTCGATATGGACTATAATTCTGAAATTAAATCTGATCAGGTTTTGATCAATGTACATAGCAAATTACTTACAAGACGTGATTTCATGTATGGTGTTACAGAATCTATTCTTGCAGATTACCTTACAACCAGTTTTGTCGAAGATATTGAAAAACTAACTCCCAAGCAGCTCTTTGACCGGTATGGAACACATGTGCTTAAGGATGTGTTTATGGGCGGAAGATATGAGCTCAATTACATTTATACGAATTCATCTAGCAAGACTGATAAAGATATAATGGCATCAGCTGAAGCTTCAAATTCGTGGGTAAGTGGCGAAATTAGCGTTAAGACAAGTGAAGCAAAGAAGGATATGCAAGAAAACAGTGATATTAATATTCTTGCGTATGGCGGCAATGTGAATGTAGATCCAAATTCAATAGATCGTGCTCAACAAACCTATCCTATATGGGCAGATGGTGTTAATAATGGTGAGATAGCTTTTGTTGATTCATCAGAAATAGTGCCGATATGGGATATCGTTGCCGCGATGAAAATTGATAAGGCTGCTGAGATAAGCACGAATTTAAGCAAATATTTTGATTCAGAGTCTGATAATATTGCTAAGGAATTCAAAGATTCCGTTTCGGTGAAATCATATATTGCTTCAGTTCACATAGGTACTGGTTCTTCAGAGATGGCAGCGAAGAATGTATTACGTCAAGAAGGCATACTTGAGGGTAATATTGTTAATATTGATTTGAATAGAAATGCCGGCGGAGATTACATTTATCTCGGGTATAAAACCACAACAAATTCTTCAGAAGCTCTGACTGGATTATGTGCTGATTATCTTACAAACGCCAGTTCATCTAATACTACGTACAAAAATGCCAATTACACGATAATACCTACTGACTTGAACAAGGGCTCTGGTGGCAAATATATCTATCTCTATTATACTCATGACGAAGGTGCTGGGAATCCCATCACTGGCATACAATATCAGGTAAATAACAGCTTCCAATATAAAAATGCTGATGGATATGAGGTTATCAGAAGTAAAACTGGCGGCGATGGTATGGATTTTAACAAGAGTGTAGGCGGTGATTACATTTATCTGTGGTTTACCCGGAAGTAAACTCTTAGCGCATTAATATAGAGGGCGACATCTATGACTTTCCATTGATAGCAAGGTTTACTCGCATGCTATCTGATGTAAAAGATTGCTGACAGCGATAGAATAAGTGGCTTCAACCCCACAGCTTCCATCGCTGTTTTCTTTGGCCAGTATGATAAATTTGATTTTGTGTTTTCCTTTAGTTTAGGTATAAAATATCTAAGTAGAGATAAGGAGAAAATAATTATGGATTTCAAGAAACTAACTGAATACATTGATTCATTAAGCGAAGTTTATGGGGTTCCTGCAGCTGATATCAAGATAACAAAAAATCATGAAACGGTGTATAGGCACTCTGCAGGATATTCTGATTACAAAAAAATGAGACCGGTTTCGGAGCATGATCTATACCGCCTCTATTCCGCTACAAAAGTTGTTACAATGACAGCAGTCATGCAGCTGATCGAACGTGGCGAGCTTGGATTATACGATGCATTAACTGATTATTTCCCGGAATTCTCAAAACTACGTGTAGCAGATAGTGTTAACATAACTGGTTTCCCTATTCCTTGGCCTGATAGCAATACAGCCTGCCACTTGGCGCATGATACGATAAGAATAATCGATCTGATGAGTATGACCGCCGGGCTGTCATATGACATGGAGTCTGAACATCTGAAAGCAATTAAAAAGAGTAATGGTCAGGCGACGACCAGTGAAGTAATTGCAGAAATCGCGAAAATGACTCTTCTATTTGAGCCGCGGACAAGATGGAGCTACGGTCTTTCTCATGACGTTTTAGCAGGCGTTGTTGAACAAGTAACAGGCTTAAGCTTCGGAGAGTACTTACAGCAGAATATTTTTCAGCCGCTCGAGATCAACGATTTTTATTTAAAAATTAACGAGCATGTTCAGAAACGTATGTCTGGATTATATCAGGCTGAACAAGGTTCAGAAACCTTATTGCCAGACCAAGGCGGTTTTGGCAACAGCTTCCAAGTGACTGAAAACTTTGAGAGTGGTGGTGCAGGTCTTATTGGCACAGTTGATGCCTACAGCAAATTTGTTGATGCTTTAAGTTGTGGCGGTGTTGGAGCTAACGGTAATCGCATATTGACAGAGGAATCAATAAAAATGTTTTCAACCAATTACACAGTAGGACAGCAGCTTGAAGATTTCAAAACTATGGGAAAAGTCGGCTACGGTTATGGCCTGGGTGTTCGTGTTCTCATAGATCAAACTAAATCGAAAACCCCTCTTGGAGAATTTGGTTGGGACGGCGCTGCCGGAGCCTATGCTGTCATCGATCCTTTCAACCACATCAGTATATTCTATGCTCAGCATATACTTGGATTTCCAATTGTTTACAATGAGATCCATCCCAAACTAAGAGATCTCGCTTATGAGGCTATGGGATTTTAGAAGCATCATTATGAGGAGGGCGACATCTATGAAGACCAACAGAGCAAAGAAATTTGTGCAAGAAAATGCCAGACCACTAGAGCTGGCAATCTATGATTATTTCTTCGAGCAAGGCACAAAGAGCAAAGTGATAGAAGAACTAGCTAAATACCAAAACCTAGACGGCGGCTTCGGCCATGGTCTGGAGGCTGATAATTGGAATCCTAATTCAAACCCGATAGCCACTAATGACGCTATTATTACTTTGTATAAAACTGATGCTCTTGACGAAGCAGGTGAGATGGTTCAGGGAATCGTCAGGCACCTTCGATCGAAAGATTCTTTTGACAATGTGAAGAAGAAATGGCTCTTTTCAATAGATAGCAATAAGGATCACCCTCATGCGATCTGGTGGGAGAAAAGAGCAGATAGCGACGGGATCAGCGGCTTCAATCCCACAGTGTCGCTGGCCGCTTTCATGATCTGCTATGGTGACGATAAGCAATTCTATGAAGACATACTCAAAAGCGCCTTCGAATATCTCAAGGAGAATGATGAAGTAAGCGGTGATGAGCTTAAGTGCTTTATGCTTAGCTATGAGCTTCTAAGAAAGAAAGAAATTGATAACATTGTAAATTTGGATGATATGAAATCAATAACTCAACTTTCCCACATGGGAAAAGCAATATGAACCTTGAAAAATGAATAT
>CAZSLR010000117.1:0-6354 GCA_964607635.1 uncultured Oscillospiraceae bacterium | reverse complement strand
CCGACAAGACTGCTATATGGTCCGGAAGCTGAATCACCATGCAAATCGAACCCAGCATTGCAAAAAGCAGAAACAGACTGGAAGAAGCCTTTTGAGATAGCCTCTAATGGTCGCATCTCGCCTAGAAAACGCCAGGTTAGAATGATACCGCCGATCAGCTCGATCGTAAGTGTGATCAAAACGATCCTGCGGATAAGTCTGAACACATCAGTGAAGCTGAAGTTAGCAGTTGATTCCTGAGCTACGACCATGGTTCTTAGTTTTGCCTTACGCCTGATCAGGCTGTAAAAAAAGCTGGTAATAGTAACCAGTCCCAGACCACCGATTTGTATCAAGGAAAGTATTACACCTTTGCCAAATGTGCTCCAATGTGTCGCTGTATCTACCACTACCAAACCAGTGACACATGTCGCCGACGTAGAAGTAAAGAGAGCGTTCAAGAAGCCAACACTATTTCTGTCCTGCGAGGCAAAGGGCATCGCAAGCAGTATTGCTCCTACAAAAATAACCAGCATAAAGGATAGAATTATCAATCGTGCCGGTTTGGCGTTTATCCATTTGATAACAGGATGAGCAGGCTTAACCTTCTTAATAACTGCCATGATGTCGATATCCTACCTTCTGACCATAGTCTTCCAAATTGTGTCGTATTCCTTCTGATCACAGACAAGAAGCATTGTATCATCAGCCCGCATTACTAAACTACCGGATGGCATTTCAACCGTGCCATTTGGTCTGGTTATCAAAACAAGCTTGCTCTTTCCTGGGAAATCGAATTCAGCAAGGGTTTTATTACAGGCTTCCGACTTGGGAGATAAAATTAACTCGATAATATTCTTAGATGTCTTATCTATTGAAAATACCGATCTCATACCTTCATAATCAATATCCTGCTCAATAATATCCGCAAGGATCTGAGTACTGGAATAAACCTTATCGACACCTAGACGTGTAAACATCTCAGCGTTCTTGGGATTGTTAACTCTGGCAACTGTATTACGGACATTGAATCGTTTCTTAGCAATTTCACAGCCGATCAGATTGTTCTCATCCTTGCCGGTAACTGCTATATAGAAATCTGCGTTGTGACAGCCGCTCTCCTCCATGATCCTGATGGTGGTGCCATCGCCTTGGTACACATTAACCTCATCAAAATCAGTTGCTATTCGCTCACTGACATCCTTAAGTGTTTCAATAACAGATATCTGATGCTTGTATGGTCTTAGTGTTTTTATGAGATAGTAGGCCAGCTTACCGCCGCCTACGATTACTATGCGCATTTGGATAAACCTCTCTTCTGTCTGCGATGATAATTATTTGCGATTTAAACGCGATCAGCTAGGACCATTTCGTCGCCAAGGCGTATCGTTAATCCAGGTCTAGCCAGAATTAATCTGCCTCTGCGCAAAAGTCCAAAAACCAACTTGCCGGTATCGGTACTGAGATCATTGATATCCTCACCGATGAGATCCTCCTCGATCGGCACTGTAGTGTATATAATTTGAGCACCATATACTCGATGCTGCTGCTCCTTGCCTTCATCGGCAAGCTCACGTAAAAACGCCTGTACGGTCAGGTCCGTAGAACAAATGGTATTAAGACCAAACTCATCAAACACCTCACGGCTGGCAGGATTGAATACTCTGGTGATAATTTTCTTAACGCCAAAAACCTCTCTGGCTACCTGAGCAGCCATTATGTTTATATTATCATTCTGGGTCACAGCACAAACAGCGTCAGCTGTTTCAATACCAGCTTGTTTAAGCACATCACGATCTATCGGTACACCTGTAATCTTAATACAGTCTATGTCATCAGCCAGCTGCATCAAATTGCTGTCATTTTCAATTATTACTACATCATGTCCCAAATCTACAAGTGATGACGCAAGCGAAGAACCTACCTTGCCGCAACCTATGACAATTATCTGCACCTTAATCCCCTCCTATCGTGTAAGCTCAGCATAGCCCCAATAATTCGTTTTTTCAAGTACAGCCTACAAACATGACAGTTCATAACAGATTATCGCAGCAGCAGCTGCCGCGTTTAGTGATTCTGCCTGCCCTGGCATGGGAATTCTCAATCTGACATCTGCATTTCCCAGAGCCATATCGGTCAGGCCTCTGCCCTCGTTGCCAATAATGACAGCGGCAGGTCTGCCTATTTTCACACTATCATTTTGCCGCAGCCGCGGTAAATCTATTCCATTCAGGTCCGCAGCAAGAATCGTGATATCTGACTGCTTAAGCCAAGATACCGCTGTTTCCACATTATTAAACTCAAACACCGGCAGATGAAATACAGAACCCATAGAAGACCGGAGCGCCTTATCATAATATGGCCAGACACAGCCAGATGTAATTAACACGGCGTCAAAAGCAAAGGCATCAGCTGTTCTTATCATCGTGCCCATATTTCCCGGATCCTGAATCTCCTCCAGCAGCAGATACAACCCATTAGCCGATGGTTTCTGAGTCGGTTCCAGCTTAATTGGTGTTTTACAAACTAGAGCGATGCCTTGAGGATTCTCAGTGCCGCTTATACTTCTGAATAAATTTTCAGACAATTCTATGCAATCTGATTCATCACATATCAACTGATGCCATGATTCAAGCTGCAGCCAGCCTGTGCTCTTCCTTGTCTGGGCGGTGATCAGTACATGGACGATCTCAAGCCCGGCCTGGAGAGCTTCCTGAACCAACCGGAAACCCTCAACGAAGATCAAGCCTTCTCTTCTGCTGAAGGAGGGCTTATCAAGTTGCCTGACCATCTTGATAACAGGGTTATCCTTGGATGCTATTACTCTGATCACTGCAGAGACCTCCTGAGACTTACCTTACAACGTATCTGAGGACGGCCTTCTATAAGAAGCCGTCCTCACATAATACAATTAAATATAAATTATTCCTTAAGTCTAAATAAAATTAAGCGCTGAGGGCGGCCTTGGCCTGCTCACATAGAGCTGCGAAGCCAGTCGGGTCCTTAACTGCGATATCAGCGAGAACCTTACGGTCCAGAGTAATCTGGGCGCGGCTGAGTCCATTCATGAAACGGCTGTAAGAAAGACCATTGATACGTGCTGCAGCATTGATTCTGGTGATCCAAAGCTTACGGAACTCACGCTTCTTATTCTTTCTGTCGCGGTAGGCATATATCAGAGATTTCATGACCTGCTGATTAGCGACCTTGAACAGTTTGCTCTTATGACCGAAATAGCCCTTGGCCTGTTTCAGTACTTTTCTATGACGGGCTCTGGCCCGGATCGATCTTTTAACTCTAGTCATTTATGTTTCCTCCCAATTAAATCATAATCATTTGTTAAGCAGCTTATTTGTATGGAATCAGCTGCTTGATGTTGTGCTGATTACAATCCGCGACCACGACGCTCTTACGCAGATTTCTCTTGCGCTTGGTCGACTTCTTGGTCAGAATATGCTTCTTAAAAGCCTGAGCCCGCATAACCTTGCCGGTTCCGGTCACCTTGTATCTCTTCTTGGATGAGCTATGTGTTTTCTGTTTAGGCATTTGCCAGTCCTCCTTGATCTTTGATATCTTATCTTAAGTAGTTTTCTTACCCGGTGCCAGGTACATTACCATGTTTCTGCCTTCCATCTTCGGCGGGCGGTCGACATGGCCGTGCTCCTCGCAGGCAGCTGAGAACGCTCTCATGACATCATAGCCGCGGCTAGTGTATGCCATCTCTCTGCCTCTGAATTTGACAACAACCTTCACACGGTCGCCATCCTCAAGAAAACGACAGGCATTTTTGGTCTTGTAAGACAGATCATGCTCTTCGGTCGTCAGCTTAAGACCGACTTCCTTAACCTCGGTAACCTTCTGATTCTTCCTTGCTTCGCGTTCCTTCTTGGCCTGTTCAAACATGAACTTGCCATAGTCCATAACCTTACAGACGGGATTTTCCGGATTGGGCGAAATCAGCACCAGATCCATCATACTCTCTTCTGCGATCTGTCTGGCCTTCTCGATCGGCACAACACCGAGCATTTCGCCTTCGCTGTCGATTAGTCGAACCTTGGGAAACCTGATCTGATCATTTACTGTCATACCTTTGTTTTGCCTGCCTATATTAATACACCTCCAAAAAATATAATAAAAAAACGGATATTCGCATCAGCAAACTCCGCTCTCGTACAAACACACATATCTCAATAATGGCTATCCATTAAAAAAATCTGTCTGATTGACCTCTTCGCCTAAACGCTTGAGGTGAGAAGCACAGAGCTTCCGCTTGCTGACAGGAGTATTCTATAGACATTCAGCTGTCTTGTCAAGTGTTGCAGATTCATTTCTTCCAGGATTTCTGCTATTATAGTTCGTATTGATGCTTGAAACAACTATGTTTGATATAACAAGCAATAAATATATTCTGGCAAAAGCCGAGCGCTTATTTGTCAGAGACCGGAGGACGTATCAATGATCTCAAAAAAAATTAGCGAGAAAATGGCAAGTGGCTCATGGATCAGAAAAATGTTTGAAGAGGGCGCCAGACTTAAGGCTCTGCATGGAGCTGATAATGTCTATGACTTCAGTCTTGGTAATCCCGATCTCGAGCCGCCTGAACAGGTTATTGAAACTATCGCTCGTCTTGCTTCGACTAAGGAAACGGGCACACACGGCTATATGAACAATGCCGGTTATCCTGCCGTAAGAGCAGCAATTGCCGCTGACCTCACAGCAAGAAGTGGAGTTTCACTTGATGAGAGCTCTGTCTGCATGACCGTAGGAGCAGCCGGCGGCCTGAATGTAGCGCTTAAGTCATTACTTGATCCAGGTGATGAGGTCATTGTCCTGGCACCATTTTTTGTAGAGTATCTATCATATATTGAGAATCACGGCGGAGTTCCTGTTATTGTCGACTGCGACCGTTCTACACTTCTTCCGGTGCCTTCTGTCATTCAAAAGGCTGTCACTGAAAGAACCAAGGCTATTATTCTGAACTCACCTAATAACCCATCCGGCAAAATTTACTCTGCGGAATTATTGCAGGAAATCGACAAAATGCTATTGGCTCAGAATCATACAATATATGTTATTTCAGATGAGCCCTATATAGATCTGGTCTATGATGGGCGCAAGGCTCCGGAATCACTTGCGAATTTAACAAATCTACTGGTTTGCTTCAGCTGGAGCAAGTCGCTTTCCCTGCCTGGTGAACGAATTGGTTTCCTGGCCGTCAGCTCGCGAGCTGATGATCATCAAAACCTGGCTGCAGCTGCGGCTTATTGCAACCGCACGCTTGGTTTCGTCAATGCGCCGGCGCTTTTCCAGCGGGTAATCGCTGAGTCACTTGGTGCGAAGGTAGATGCGGCTCGTTATGAGAAGAGGCGTGACATGCTTATCAAGGTTATTCGACAGGCCGGATTCGACGCTCAGGCACCTGAGGGTGGTCTATATGTCTTCATGAAGACACCGGATGAAGATGATGTTCGTTTTGCTGACATCTGCGCCAAAGAGAGAATACTGCTGGTACCTGGACGCGGCTTCGGCTTCTCAGGCTATGTCAGGTTGTGCTTTGCCGTACCAGAACAGACGATAACTGCCTCGGCCGAGTCTTTTGCCAATGTGGCCAGAGCTTACGCCTGACTCAAGACCTGAATCAGCAGGTAACCCGCATATTCCCAGATCTAAATAACGAAGCTGACTGAGCAGGAAATATTGTTCAGTCAGCTTTTGTAATTATGACCATGAGGGTTCCTGAGGAAATACTGATCTCGAATTGTCCGGCATTGCGGCAATCGATTGAATTGCTGATTCCTCTCTGGCTGCCGAAGGGCAGATCATAATTATCAAGCGGATACTTAAGCCCCTTATAGGTTATTCCTCTTACCTGCTCGCTTAGTGCGACCACAGAGACCGCGCAGTCGTCAGGATAAGCCGAGGAGTCATAGACTCTGCTCTCTGGACCATTCATCAGATAAAACCAGCTGCTTCCGTCCGAGAGCATTACCTCATATTGTGATCTGGCCAGATTCGCAGCCATCAGCTGATTGCCCAGAACATGGTCTGGTCTGCTTCCAGTCGCGGCCAGCAGGCATATTGAGATCGATCGGTTTGCTGGTCTGCTTAATCCTTGCTCAACAAGCTCTGTCTCAAGCAGTCTGAGCGCACTGTCAACAGCCAGCTCTGAATCAGTAAAATCCTTCTCCGGCGAATACTGATTGACTGGTATCTGAGCCTGTTCGATCCAGCGTCTGTCATCGCTCTTAATGGAATCAAGATCACCGGTCAGCAGATCAGGCAGTATACCATAAGGACGCAGATGACGCACTCCACCGTCTGCGCAGACCAAAAAATCACAGCCTGAGATTATCTTAAGGAAGCCCGTTTCATCAA
>CAZSLR010000116.1:0-6385 GCA_964607635.1 uncultured Oscillospiraceae bacterium | reverse complement strand
GCTTTTAAGAGCAAACCTGATAAATCTGGGAATTTGTGATGAAGTTGAACAGCTTCTGTCGGAGAACGGTCGTTGCCTGACAGAGATTGAAGAGTCCGAGCCTGAGCCCTCACTCGGTAATGGCGGCTTAGGCAGACTGGCAGCTTGTTTCCTCGATTCAATCGCTTCACTTGGATTACCTGGTGACGGAATCGGCCTCAATTACCATTATGGACTGTTTCGCCAAAGCTTCATAGACCGTAAGCAAACAGAGCGACCTGATCCCTGGCTGTCAGAGGATCGCAGCTGGCTGGAGGATACAGGAATCGCTTTCCCGGTTGAGTTTGCTGATTTTGTCTTAAATGCCAAAATGTTTGATCTTGGTATACCTGGATATCAAAATGGAATTCGCAATACACTACATTTGTTTGATATTGAGGAGCCTGCAGAAGCACCGGAAACAGGTATATCCTTCGATAAAACTGATATTGAGCATCGTTTGACATCATTTCTCTATCCAGATGACAGTGACGAGGCTGGCCATCTGCTTCGTGTTTATCAGCAATACTTCATGGTATCCGCAGCAGCTCAGCTGATCCTGTACGAGCTCGAACAGAGAGGCTATAGGCCTGAAGAGCTGGCAGAGAGAACAGTCGTTCATATAAACGATACTCATCCATCTATGATCATCCCGGAGCTGGTAAGACTGTTGACACAAAAAGGCATTGCTACGGATAGAGCAATAGATATCGTCAGCAAAACCTGTGCCTATACTAATCATACTATACTGGCGGAGGCGCTTGAGAAATGGCCTGTCTCCTACATAGAGAGAGTCGCCCCGCAGCTTGTTCCGATTATTCAAATCCTTAATTCCCGTGCGGCTGAACTATTCTCTGACCCGAAGCTGGCTATAATTGACGAGCAGAACCGCATTCACATGGCTAATATGGACATACATTTCGGTTACAGCGTCAACGGTGTCGCGGCTTTGCATACTGATATTTTAAAGGAAGCTGAGCTCAAAACATTTTATGAAGCATACCCGGACAAATTTAACAATAAGACCAACGGCATCACCTTCCGCCGTTGGCTCATGAGCTGTAATAAGCCCCTATCCGATCTGATAACCAGTTATATTGGAAATGATTGGAAAACAGATGCTTCCAGACTGTCCGGATTACTGGAGCATAGTTCAAATAAGGAACTTCTGGATCATCTGCTGGAGGTTAAGCATAAAAACAAGCTGTCCCTTGCTGACTGGTTGAAGCATAAGGGTCATAGCGAGATTGATCCTGATTCAATTTTTGACATACAAATCAAGAGGCTGCATCAATACAAACGACAGCAGATGAACGCACTGTACGCCATCTGGAAGTATTTGCAGATCAAGCAAGGAAACCTCCCGACACGTCCTATAACACTAATTTTCGGAGCCAAGGCGGCGCCAGCATATACACTGGCAAAAGACACCATCCATTTGATTTTATGCCTGAGTGATCTTTTCGAACAGGATCCTCAAGTTGCTCCATGGCTGAGAATCGTAATGGTCGAAAATTACAATGTTGCCGCGGCTATGCATTTGATTCCGGCTTGTGACTTGTCTGAGCAAATATCGCTTGCATCCAAGGAAGCCAGCGGAACCGGCAATATGAAGCTTATGGCAAACGGAGCAGTTACGCTTGGAACTATGGATGGAGCAAATGTCGAAATAGCAGATCTGGTTGGAAAAGAGAATATTTACATTTTTGGTAAATCATCGGATGAGGTTATTGAGCTTTATAAAACAAACACATATCGCAGCAGTGATTTCTGGCAGGATGATCAGATCGGAGAACTCGTTGATTTCATTATAAGTCCGCAAATGCTTAAGCTTGGAGACCCAGCCAGTCTCGGCAGGCTATATAAGGATTTCATAGCCAAGGATTATTTTATGGCTCTGCTAGATCTGAAAGATTATATCGACATCAAGGAAGCTTGTCTTGCAGACTATGAAAACAGAGAGCTTTGGTCCAGAAAAATGCTTGTAAACATTGCCCAATCAGGTTATTTCTCATCAGATCGTACGATTTCTGAATATAATAGAGATATCTGGAAGCTGGATTAAGTCTGAAACAAAAAAAGATCCCTTGTCGTACCTAAGTGCGATGAGGGATCTTATTTTTTACTACACGGTCTAAGCTTAAATACTGAACATTGCGTTCAAGTACTTATAAGCACAAGAAATTTACTCGCCTGTGTAAGGCATAAAAGCAACATGTCTTGCGCGCTTGATAGCAATTGTCAGTTCACGCTGGTGGCGTGCACAGTTGCCGGACATACGCTTAGGAAGTATTTTGCCGCGCTCAGAAACAAACTTGCGCAGACGAGATACATCCTTATAATCAATATTTTCCACTTTATCAGCACAGAAGGCGCAAACCTTGCGTCTGCCGCGTCTGGGACGCATAGGACGTCCACCTGATCTCATATCAGCCATGAGTGCAATCTCCTTTCTTAATTCAGATCAAATCAGATTCAGATTATAGATCGAAAGGAAGCGAGGTATCATCGTCAGGTGCAGGCATGAAGCCTTCACTGTCATTACCAGATGACCGGCCTGCGGATGGCTCAATTGGCATATCACTGCCACTGAAGGAATCGCCCTTCTTGCTATCACCAAAATAAATCTCATCGGCAATAACTTCTGTTGAAACGCGCTTCTTACCTTCCTGATCCTCCCAGTTTCTTGTTTGGATACTGCCGACCACGACAATTCGTGATCCTTTATGGAAATAGCGGCTGACAAAATCAGCCTGCTGCCTCCAGGCAACAACTGGGATGAAATCAGCCTGTCTCTCACCGCTTTGCGATTTGAAACGACGGTCTACAGCAATGGTAAAGGTACATACATTTACCTGACTAGGTGTTGTTCTCATTTCAGGGTCTCGGGTCAAACGACCCATTAAGATTGCCTTATTCATTCGCTCACTTACCTTTCCGACTCGTTAATCGTCAGCACGAACAACCATATAGCGCATTACGCCATCGGTAATTTTGAGCACACGTTCGAGTTCTTTTGGGAATTCAGCTTCTGAACTGAAGTTGACCAGAACATAGTATCCTTCCTTCTGATCCTCGATCTCATACGCGAGACGTCTGCGTCCCCAAACATCCATTTGATCAATGGTTGCTGCGGACTCGATCAGTGCCTTCACCTTATCGGTCGTAGCTGTGATAGCCTCATCACCGATGGCTGGGTTAAGGATAAATACTGCCTCATACTTTCTTGCCATTTTACTTTCACCTCCTCCTGGACTAACGGCTCTGAAATAAATTCAGAGCGAGGATATGCACCTATAAGAATCTAAGTGCCACCTATTCAATTGTGCTGACACGCTATAATAGCAGTTCTATGCACATTAGAGCATTATATCAACTTGCTTGATCAGCGTCAACCGTTTTGTCAGCCGGCTCGGCATCACTGTCTTATCTGATCTGTACTCGATTATACATGGAGCAGAAGATAAAATCCTCCGATATACTGTGATTTATTCGACTTTTGCCAATTTATTCTTCATTTTGGCATTGTGATCGCAGAGTAGTTGCCAGACGACTGAGTAAATAATGAAGCTGATCAGCAGTTTCTCTGTATTCCTCAACACTGTGGCCAAATGGATCAATTACATCGACTCTTTCCAAACCCGCTGCTTCAGCAATTGTCGCTACCTTATCCATAAATTCTGGATATACTCTTTGAAGCACCTGCTTATGCTGCCTTGTCATAGTGTATATATAGTCTGCTTCGGCAAGCAGCTGTTTATCGACTCTTATCGCTTTATGTTCTGACAGATCAATCCCGAATTTTTCTGCCATCACCTGAAGAGATCCTTGGCTGGCTGAAGCGCCTGAATACGCCTGGATACCGGCAGAGCTAATTTCTATCTGAGGACAATCAGCCAGCAAATACCTGAGAATATGCTCAGCCATCGGACTGCGGCAGGTATTACCGGTGCAAATAAAACAGATTTTCATTTTCGGCCTCCCGCAGGCTCGCCACCTCCGGCAGCCTTATTTAGTCTATTCATATAGGCATTTCCCATACCTTCAGCAGGCAGCGCCTCAGCTATTATTATGTCAGCTCCAATCTGATCAAATCGACGAAGTGCAGAGAATAATTTGCCGGCAGCAGATCTGGCAACAGGTGTCTCAGCATAGTCTATGTATACCAGTACATAGTCAGGCCAATTAATTCCTTCAGTGCTGAGAACAGCGGCTATCTGTTCAAAGCTTCTTAGCTCTTTTCCTGAACAACCTATCATTCCTCTTGTCTGAGAACTGGCGAACAGACCAATATGCAGCTCTGCGTCATTCTCATTGACAATCTGTTTCAGGTATTCACTGATTGCTTCGGCACGTTTGACAGAATCATCTCCTGACGCTATCCAGACTCTGGCATCCGGAGCATAATGGCGATATTTCATCCCTGGTGAACGTGGTAC
Organism: uncultured Oscillospiraceae bacterium; assembly: GCA_964607635.1. Classification (GTDB taxonomy): domain Bacteria; phylum Bacillota; class Clostridia; order Saccharofermentanales; family UBA5734; genus JAAYFZ01. Next base: position 1,928 of record CAZSLR010000116.1, on the reverse strand, counting down.
ATCTGTTTCTTCACGCAGCTCTGTACTCTCTTTGACATGGATGCCAGTGCGTTCTTTTATTTGTACAGCTGTAACAGCCCCTGGTCTTAAAATTGTCGGCACGCTGCCTGATAGATCCAGGACAGTCGACTCCAATCCATATTCACATGGTCCATCATCTATAATAAATGGAATCAGACCATCAAGATCCTCAAAAACATGCCAGGCTCTGGTCGGACTGGGTCTACCTGATCTATTCGCCGATGGCGCTGCTACCGGTACCCCTGCCAGTCTTATCAGCCTGCGGGCTGTTTCATGTGCAGGTATTCTGACAGCAACAGTATTAAGACCAGCAGTAATAGTGTCCGATATCTTACAGCTCCTCGGTAAAACCAGAGTCAAAGGCCCCGGTGCAAAAGCTTCCAGCAGCCTTCTGGCAATTTCAGACGGCTCCGCGATCAGTTCATCTATATCCTCAGGATCAGCGACATGAACAATCAACGGATTATCAGAGGGTCTACCCTTCGCCTCGAAAATAGCTGAAGTCGCAACACTGTCCAAAGCATTCGCTCCAAGCCCGTACACCGTTTCTGTTGGAAAAGCTACCAGCTCACCTGATCTGAGAGCCTGAGCGGCATCGAGCAGCTGATCATCACTCAGCGGATGAGTAATTTTAATTATCCTTGTATTATAAAGCTTCATTGATCATCACCGGTATTCTGCTGGCCAAGTCGATCATTATGCTCAGCAGCAATCAAAGCCTGCAGAATCTCATCAATATCACCCTCAAGAATATCTTCCAATCGGTAGAGTGTGAGACCAATACGATGGTCAGTCACTCGCCCTTGATGATAATTATAGGTCCTTATTCTCTCGCTTCTATCGCCTGTTCCAACCTGGCTCTTTCGGTCAGAAGCAATGCTGGCATGCTGTTCACTATGTGCGATCTCAAGAAGTCGGCTCTTAAGCACACGCATGGCCTGCTCCTTGTTTTTATGCTGTGAACGCTGGTCCTGACAAGTAACAACTAGCCCTGAAGGCCTATGCGTTATCCTGATCGCGGAATCGGTTCTATTAACATGCTGTCCACCAGCTCCCGAGGCTCTGAATGTATCGATCTCAAGATCGTTAGGATCGATGTCGATTTCAACATCCTCCGCTTCGGGCAGAACAGCAACAGTCACCGTTGACGTATGAATTCTGCCGCCTGATTCAGTTACTGGCACTCGTTGAACTCTGTGGACTCCGCTCTCATATTTCAGCCTGCTGAAGGCGCCTTGTCCTTCAATTAGAAAAACCAGCTCCTTCATCCCGCCAAGCTCGGTTTCATTCATGTCAATGATCTCAGTACGCCAGCCTCTGCTCTCAGCATAGGCACTGTACATACGAAATAATACAGCTGCGAAAAGAGCGGCCTCATCACCACCAGCACCGCCGCGAATCTCAACTATAACATTGCGATGATCATTGGGATCGCGAGGGCGAAGAGCCTCGTTAAGCTCAAACTCAAGAGAATCCTTCTCTTTTGCCAGGATATCAATTTCCTCACGTACAAGCTCACGGAACGCCTTGTCATCTGAATCGTAGAGAAGTTCCTTATTGTCTGCCAGCTGCTCAGAGCAGTTCTTCCAGCGATCGTAAAGCTCAACAAGAGGACTCAAGGAAGAATGCTCCTGCATCAGTTTCCGATATCGCGTCTGATCTGACATGACGGAAGGATCGGACAGTAGCATATTCAGCTCGTCGTATCTGGCAATTGTTTTCTGCATACTCTCTTGCATATCTGGCACGCTATGTAAATCTCCTCAATCTCGATTGATTTGTTTTTGTAATGCTATCACCTGCTGATTATACTTATTTTCTGGCAAATCGTACAGGCAAGAACACCACACTGTTGACACTCCCCACGGATAAATCCGGGGGATTCTTGGTTCACCGATCACCGCCTG
>CAZSLR010000115.1:0-6419 GCA_964607635.1 uncultured Oscillospiraceae bacterium | reverse complement strand
CCTTGTTTGACTTGATTGCGAACATATCTCAATCCTGTTATACTGTTCAGGCAATTTTTTCTGATTTTTCAACCATATAAGGCCGCTGCTAATAAGCGGCATTTGACCCGGGAGGTTCACATAAATGTCTCATAATTTGAGCACAGAAATAACTAGGCGCAGGACTTTTGCCATTATATCGCATCCTGACGCGGGGAAAACAACAATGACTGAGAAGCTACTGCTTTATGGTGGTGCTATTCACATGGCAGGAACGGTAAAGGGCCGCAAATCGAGTCGTCACGCTACCTCTGACTGGATGGAGATCGAGAAGCAGCGTGGTATTTCGGTTACTTCTTCTGTCATGCAGTTTGAGTATCACGGTTTCTGTATCAATATTCTTGATACCCCGGGGCATCAGGACTTCTCCGAGGACACCTACAGAACATTGTGTGCGGCCGATGCCGCGGTCATGATGATCGATGGCGCCAAGGGCGTTGAGGCCCAGACAATCAAGCTGTTTGAGGTCTGCCGCATGCGCGGTATACCGATCTTCACTTTTATAAATAAAATGGACCGTGCGGCGCGCGATCCTTTTGAACTGATGGACGAGCTCGAGAAGGTTCTTGGAATTTTTTCTGTTCCTGTAAACTGGCCAATCGGCACTGACGGTGATTTCAAAGGGGTTTACAACCGCAAGTATAATCGCCTCGAGCTCTTCGACAGCAGTGTCGGTGACCACGGCGCCAGCATGGTAAAAGTCAACGTCAAGGATCTTGAGGATCCGGAGCTGGCCGGTACGATTGGCGCCAGCTATCAGGAGCGGCTGCTCAGTGATATCGAGCTGCTTGATATCGCCGGTGATGAGCTGGATATGAAGCGCGTTCTCTCCGGCGAGCTTACGCCTGTGTTTTTCGGCAGCGCTATTACTAATTTCGGTGTCGAGGCGTTCCTTAACGAATTCCTGGCGATGGCACCTTCTCCTGCCTCAAGACTAACTCAGGAGGGCCCACTAAATCCGACTGAAAATTTTTTCAGTGGCTTTGTCTTTAAGATCCAGGCTAATATGAACCCTGATCACCGCGACCGCATGGCTTTTATCAGGATATGCTCAGGCAAATATGAAAAAGGCTTGGAGGTCAAGCATGTCCGGCAGAATAAGCAGGTGCGACTGGCTCAGCCGCAGCAGTTTATGGCTCAGGAGCGAAACATCGTTGAGGAAGCCTATGCCGGTGATATAATCGGCATTTTCGACCCTGGCATATTTAAAATTGGTGATTCTCTGGCGGAGGGCAATCGCAACCTGCATTTTGAGGGAATCCCGATATTCCCGGCCGAGCATTTCGCGCGAATCTCGCCTAAGGATTCAATGAAGCGCAAGCAATTCCTCAAAGGCATTGAACAGATCGCCGAGGAGGGTGCCATCCAAATGTATAAGCAGCCGGATATCGGCACTGAGACCTATATTGTCGGTGTTGTTGGTGTACTGCAGTTTGAGGTTCTCGAATACAGGCTGAAGAACGAGTATAATGTTGAGATTCGTCAGCATGGGCTTAATTACAGATTTGCCCGCTGGATCCAGCCGGGCGAAAACGGAAAAATCCCGGATCCGGAGAGCCTGTCGATTACCAGTACAACTATGATCGTGCTAGATCAGGAAGATATGCCTGTTCTGCTGTTCGAATCTGACTGGGCAATCGATTGGGCGCTTGACCGTAATCCGGGGCTTAAGCTTGCTAATGTTGGTCATGCAGGTGGATTTGATCAATAATCGATTATTATTCGAGGATCATTTCGGGCTGCTTGAAGGGATCTGAGCTCTTGCCGTGCATGCTCTCGCAGACCTTACACTGGATTATCCAGCGCTCAGCGAGCTCGTCCTCGATCACTCTGGGGATAAATTCGGCGTTGCCCTGCATTTGATAGTCCTCACAGAGATCCACATCCAGCTCTCTTGCATGAGTCGGACAAGCCACATCTTCAGCAAATTCAAAATAGTTTTTCATCATGGCTCTGCACCTCCTTTTGCCAATGGTAACAAAAAACATCCGTCGATTCTGTCACACAGCCGACGGATGTTTCATATCTTACGCTTTTCTTCTGAAAACCTGCTTATTAGTTATCTAGTATACTCTCAACAGCCGCTTTCATTTCTTCTTTTGCGATCTTCTGATCATGCAATATCGGTTTTCTGTCGAGACCGGCGATCGTGGCTGGTATCTCCAAACTACTCTCCGCTGACAGTTCTTCGATCATAGTCGCTTCACTTCTGCCCTTGCTGTAGCCTTGCCCATAAATCGCGTCACCTACTGCTCCGGCAAACTTGAACGGACTGGCTGTCGATACATATATGACCTTGCTGTCATCGCCTGATCTGCCGGCATATCTGCTGTAAACATTGAAGCCGACAGCAGTGTGTGTATCGATAAGATGATCGCAGCGATCATAAACGTCGCGGATTGTTTTCGAAGTACCGAAGTCATCGGCGAAACCACCAACGAATACCTCCTGCAGCTGACGCAGAGCATGCGTGTCGATTTCGTAAACACCGTCGTTTTGCAGCTGTGTCATCCAGCCAGCCAGCTTAGCTGCGTTGCGGCCGTTAAGCTCGAAAAGCAAACGCTCAAGATTGGATGAGATCAGGATATCCATCGAGGGTGAGGTGGTCTTGTAGAATTCACGGCGGCGGTCATAAACACCCTTGCGCATGAAATCAGACAGCACCTTATTTTTATTCGAGGCACAGATCAGCTTATTGATCGGCAGTCCCATACTGCGGGCATACCAGGCAGCAAGAATGTTGCCGAAATTACCTGTCGGCACAACGATGTTTATCTTCTCGCCAGCTTCGATCTTCTCACCTCTCAGCAGATCAGCATATGCTGAGAAATAGTAAACGATCTGAGGAACCAGTCGTCCCCAATTAATCGAGTTTGCCGATGAGAGCATGTGGCCCTTATTCTTAAGACTTGCTGCCAGCTCGGCATCACCGAATATCTGCTTAACGCCTGTCTGAGCGTCATCGAAGCAGCCATCTACGGCGATAACATGACAGTTGTCTCCCTCTTGAGTGATCATCTGCAGACGCTGCGCTGAGCTGACACCCTGTGAAGGATAAAAAACGATAACCGATGTGCCCTCTACATTCTTGAAGCCCTCAAGCGCGGCCTTGCCCGTGTCGCCTGAGGTCGCTGTAAGAATGCAGACCTGTGCTGTTTCTCCGGTTTTGCGAATAGCTGTAGTCATCAAGTGAGGCAGCAGCTGAAGAGCCATATCTTTAAAAGCCGCCGTCGGGCCATGCCAGAGCTCTAGTATAAATTCCCGCTCATTGTACTTGTTCAGCTGAACAAGCGGTGCCGGCTGTTCACCGAACTTCTCCTCATCATAGGCAGCGTTGACAGCCTCTCTAAGCTCATCGACAGTATAATCCGTCAAATACAAGGACAGGATCCGGACAGCCCTCTCCTGATAGCTCTCCTGTGTCATCTGCAAAATCTCATCCATGCTGACAGAAGGAATCTCTTCTGGTACGAAAAGTCCGCCATCAGGTGCTATGCCCTGTTTGATGGCCATGGCCGATGTATATTTGGCGCTGTCGCCTCTTGTACTGATAAAATACATTTATACTCCTCCTGAATAAACTAGCTCAATATCAAAATAATTCGATCAGGTTAAAATCCCATCATACTGATCCTGTTGGCAGCGTAGCCCGCAAGCTCACTGTTCGGGAAATTTTCGACCACATACTCAAAATACGGTTTTGCTTCATCGAATCTCTCCAGCTCTTGATAGCAACGGCCACAATAATATGCCACATTACCTCGGAAGTTGTTGGGATCCAAGCTGAAGGCCAGCAAATAGTCCTCAAGTGCCGTCTCATAATCGCTCTGATCGAAGAGAGCTCTGCCTGATAATCTTAGACTATCCGCGGCCCTGACCGCAACTGTGGAAAACAGAGAATCTACATCCGATTTCAGCTGTGCACTACTGATAGTTGCTTCATCCTCAGCAGCAGGCGCCTCAGTCGTAAAATTAGTTTCATCTGGAATATCCGCGATATTGATCTTCAGCTCTTGTAGAATCTTAGCCGCTTCTACTGCATCATTGTTCTGCAGCTCGAAAGCTTCACTATACTTCGAAAAAGCAAGCTCCAGTTTCTGTTTATCCATTTCCTCCTGCGATATAGTTGATTCAGTCGCAGCTGTGGTAGTTACTTCAGTTGCTGGCTCAGCTGTTGTAGTTTCCTCAACAGAAGTAGTCTCAGTTGGCTTCTGATCAACCGATGAAGCCTCTGTATCCGGCGGATTAATAAAGCTGTTGTAATCCTGCAGCAGCGCTAGAACATCATCATTATCATCAGCCATATCACCCAGTCTGGTTTCCAGCCACTCCAGCCTATCCTGGGCATCAGGACCATCGTTTCTCGAAGAAATAAAGTCTGCCAGCACCACACCACCCCAGATGAGAGCGGCGGCAGCTAATACGATCAGACCAATCGGGATTATCTTGCGCAGATAATCAAAAATATCCTTATCAAAGACGATATGCGTCTCTTCCTCTTCAGGGAACTCAGCTCTGCGGATAACATCCTGTTTTTCTTTCTCACTGGCCATACGTACACGCTGCTTGCGTCCGGTAGGCTGCAGAATCGGTGCACCGGTGCTGGGTATACTGCTGATCGCCTGAGCGGGAATATCCCTCTCCGGTATGATCTGTTCAAGCTCATCCTGCTTCTTCTTGCCAATGATACCAGCTCTTGATCGTCCCTTACTCTTATCTGATCGTCCGTTCCTCTGCTCCTGTATCAGCAGCTGCTCTTGAAGCTCCTGCTGCTTCCTTGCTTCATTCAGATATTGCTCGGCAAGCTCATGCTCATCATGCAGCATATCGAGCAGTCTGGCATGATCGAAATGCTCAGAAGCTTCAGCAAATTGGCCCATCAGCATCTGACAGCAGCCCAGAAGCATAGCTGCCTGAGCGAACATTGGATAAGATGCCGCAAGTCTCTTAAGCGCGATCAAAGCAATGTCGAAACTATCGAGACCCAGGAGGTCAACTGCCTTATTATAGGTAGCTATCGCCTGCTCCATTTCACGCGGCGGCGCGAACATGCCGGTACCTGCCGGGCTTAAGTGACCAAATCTCTCAATTTCCTTCTGCCAGTCCACTGTGGATCCTCCGAAGCTCTTTTACTCGTTATTAGTATCTAGAAGGTATTCGCGAACCGCGCCTGCCAGATAGAGAGAACCAAAAACGCATAGGGCGACCTGCGGCCCACGATCAAGAGCGAGCGCGAACTTGGCCGCTCTGACAGCGTTCTTCTCATATATAACGAGATCTGAATTATTATAACTGTTGTCAGGGCTGATTGGCAATGATATTACCCTGCGTCCGGTCAGTCTGGCGACTCGATCCGCTAATTCCCTTGCCGGCATAGCTCTATTATTGACAGGCTCCGTGCAAATAATCGGGCCGGACCTATAAGGCCGTGCAAGAAATACATGACGCAGCATTTCTTCTACATCCTTATCCGCCAGCATCCCTATCACATAAATGATACGATGATCAGGTATAAGCTCCGCCAAAGAATCAGCAAGCGCACGACAACCTTGTGGGTTATGAGCTCCGTCGAGAATGACCGGGCCAGATACAGCAGTTTGTGGTTTGCAGAGCTCAAAACGAGCCGGCCAGACAGCCTTGGCAAGAGCCTGAGCTTGACGCTCGCTCAGCTTATTTGTACCTGTTACATGAGAACAGGCCTTGATCGCAAGCAGTGCTAACAGTGGTTGATAAGATCCGAGCATCGTAATTTTGTAGCAATCAGCTGACAAAACACTTCCTGTTTCAACGCGCTCGCAGAAGATCTGTCCTGCCAGGTTATACTCTACAATATTCAAATCAGCTGACGACACCAAGTGGATCTGTGCCTGCCGCTCATAGCCTGTTTGCTCAAAAACCGCTAAGACATCATCAGCTTCTTTTTTATCCGCGAGCGCGGAATGCGGATCATATAGCCAGACATGGCTGCCTTGCTTAATGATTCCAGCCTTGTGTCGTGCGATTGAAACAATATCATCTCCCAGCCAGGACGCATGATCAAGACCCAGTGCCGTTATGATTACAGCCTCCGGCGTCTTAATAATATTCGTCGCGTCACCAGATCCGCCCATGCCCGTCTCCCAGACGACATAGTCACACTCAGATCTGACAAAATGCAAAATCGCGGCAGCTGTCATCAACTCAAACTCACTGGGTCTCCCTTGTCCTCTCGACTGCATAATTTTTACAGCCTCTGCAAGTACATCTATTACACTGGCAAAAGCCGAGTCACTGATTTCGCCTGCGGTTTCGTCTTGCGCCAGTAAATCAAGTCCAGCTTGACCATCAGTGATTCTTATTGACTCACTTCTTCTTACCAGATGAGGTGTCGAAAACCAGCC
>CAZSLR010000114.1:0-6419 GCA_964607635.1 uncultured Oscillospiraceae bacterium | reverse complement strand
CGAGCGGGGCTGTCAGGGTGACAGTAGATAAACCTCTGCTTGATGATCAGGGACGTACTTTCTGCTATTATCTTGCTCGCGATAAGTGGATAATTGGCGGTGCTGTGAACAATGGCGGCAATGTGCTGGCGTATCTTGATGGGATCATTGATAGTGGTGATGGAAATATTTATCAGAGGATAGAGCAGACTGTTAGTGAAATAGAGCCAGGCAGTGAAGGGCTGACGTTTATACCTTATCTCTTCGGAGAGAGAGCTCCTCACTGGGATGGCAGCCTCAGAGCAGCTTATCTCGGTATTGGTCCGCAGCATACTAAGAATCATTTCTTACGGGCGGCGCTTGAGGGAATTAGTTATAATCTGCGCGAGGTCTGGCAGCTGCTTGAGTCAATAGCAGGCAGCAGTACGAGAATTACCGCGTCCGGAGGATTTCTTAAGAGCCAGGCCTGGGGCCAGATCGTTGCCGATGTCTTCGGTCGCGAAATCGAAGCTTCTGCAGCAGTTGACAGCAGCTGTTTGGGGGCTGCGATGTTGAGCGGTTTTTGCACTGAGCCAGATCAGAGCAAACCAGTTGAAGTGATATACCCGAATTTTTCAAATAGTGAAAAATATCTCAGTCTTTTTGATAGATATCTTTATTATTCCCGGGTTTTGATTCAGTAGACACAGCAAGCTTAGTCACAATAATGCTGGATATTTTCTTGCCGTCAGATGCTTCAACTGTAAATTTATAATCATCAAAAATCACTGTAGGGTGTTCGTCAGGATCGGGTATATCATCCAACTTGCTGATAATGAAGCCGTTCAGTGTTTCAAAATCATCAACTGGCAGGTCGATCTTAAGTGACCTCTGAACCTTGTCCAGTTCCATGGTTCCCTTTATTCTGAAAATCCCCGGGCTGAGTTTAACGATCTCACCAAGCTCATCATCATATTCGTCGAAAATCTCACCGACAATTTCCTCAAGCAGGTCCTCACTTGTAACAATGCCAGCGGTTCCGCCATACTCATCTATGACAACCGCTAAATGTATCTGCCGAAGCTGCATTTCTTTGAAAAGCTCGTCGATGCGCTTGCTTTCTGGTACCACATATGGTTCCTTGATAATGTCTGCTAACTTGAAATCCAGGTATGCTGTTTTTTCTTCTTGCTCTCTATGATCACAGAAGTAGCTGATCAGTTCTTTGGTGTTTAGAATACCGACAATATCATCCAGATTATCTTGATAAACTGGTATGCGGCTGAATTTCCAGTATTGAATGAAATCTATAACCTCCTCCAGGGAGGAGTCAAGGGGTAGCGCAGCTACATTAGTTCTATGAGTCATAATGTTCGTTACAGTCTTATTGTTGAACTCAAATACATTGAAGATCATGTTCTTTTCATCTTCATTAATGGCACCTTTTTCCTCACCGACATCAACCATCAATCGAATCTCATCCTCTGAGATATCTTTATCATTCTCATTTGGGTCAATGCCAAAAAGTCTGACTGTGAGATCTGTTGATATTGTGAGCAGCTTAACAAAAGGATATGTGCCCTTGGAGAGATAATACAGTGGTCTAACAACAGACATCGCGATTTTCTCTCCTCTTTTCATTGCCAGACGTTTGGGCACCAGTTCGCCGAAAACAAGGGTGAAGTAGGACAGGAGCAGGGTTATAAGCACCATCGATATATTCTTGACTATGCCTCTTGAAATCGCGATGCCAGAAGCGATTACAGCATCTGCCAGCAGGTCGGCAAAGCTATCAGAGGCAAAAGCACTGGCCAGGAAGCCTGCTAGCGTGATGCCTATTTGAATTGTGGCCAAAAATTGACTGGGCTCTGATATCAGCTTAGATAATAATACTGCCTTCTTGTTGCCTTTTGCCGCCATGCGTTCAAGCTTGTTTTCATTGGCTGACAAAAGCGCGATCTCCGAAGCCGCGAAAAAAGCGTTGAGTAAAATCAGAATGACCAGAACCATAATTTGAATAAACAAAATCGACCTCCATATTCCCGGATGCTCTTCAATTGAATTATTAATGTGATTAACACAAGCAGCATTATATCAGACTCGTGAAGATGACAGATAGCATGACAAAACAATGAATTAGTTATATTGTAAGCGTTGGTACTGTATAATTAAGACAGGTAGAATAATTCCTCTTGTTTTGACTTGTGCGGAGGTGCTTATATGTTCTGTGATAATTGTGGGACTCGATTGAATGATGACGACCTTTTCTGTCCGAGTTGTGGACATAAAACCGGTGGTGAGGTCATTGCTGAGCAACCTTCAGATGTGAATTCTTATTCAACGCAGGAGCAGCCGATGCAAGAGCATGCTCCATATTTACCGCCTCATAAACAGCCACAGACTCAATATGCACCGCCGCCATATCAGGATGGCGGATATCAACAGCCTGTCCAGTATCAACAGCAGCAACCACAATACCCCTACGGACAGACTGGAGCAGCTCTTTCTGAGGCAGCTTCACGTAAGAAGAATACAACGATAATAATTGCGGCCGTTGCAGGCGGTGTTTTGTTAATTGCATTGATAATTTTTCTGGTTCTGCACTTCTTCGGCGGGGACAAGGATAAGGAGACTAAAGAAGAAACAACTAGGAATCCAGTTGAGACAACAGAGAAAATGGAAGATTTCCCGAAGCTTGGTCTTGGTGAAGCCGGTGAATTTGAAGGCTTGACCGTAACAGTAGATAAGGTGACAAGACCTAATGCAGAGTTTCTCTATAGTAAACCTGAAGAAGGCAATGAACATATTTTGATCTGGTTCACCTTTGAGAACAACTCAAATGAACCTGCTAAAACACCAGTCAGAAGTCAAATTTACATAGTTTCAGGTGAGGACCCAGGTACGGATAGTGGATATGATATGACATCTTACGATGCTGAGGCTGAGTATTTCACTACAGAAGGTGAGTATGAGCCGGCAAAAGAATTGGCGCCCGGAGAAAAAACCAGTGGCTGGCTGCTCTATCAGAAACAGAAAGCACTGCCAAATGTAACGATTCATATGTACTCAAAATTTGTGAACAAAGCACCGGATCTAGCATTTAGCTTCCCGGTTAAGCTGGAGGAGATATCAGAAACAGATACTACAACAGAAACAACAACAGAACCAACAACTGAAGAAACCACATCCCCTGTTGATATTGATCTGAACAGCCTGCTGCCAGGTGTGTGGGCTTCATTGCCAACATCTGAGAACTACTCCTTCGTTTATGGATTCAATGAGGATGGCAGGGTAGGCAGCTCGTTTGCTTATAATGCGAGCGCTGAGCAGACACTTGATAATTGGGACACTCCCGGTGTTTGGAGCATGGATCCTTACATGTGGAGCAGCTGGAGGCTTGAGGGCGGAGATCTGATCATAGTAGATGCTACAGGAGATATCAGAATTTCTGTTGTGGTTGTCAGCAATGATGAAATTCAATTGATCTACGAAGAAAGCCCTGAACCTTTTACTCTGTATCGCAAGGGTGTTTCACCAAATTTGTATGATTATCTGATTGGTACATGGGTTCCGGATGTGCCAGATGCAGGTGGTGTTTATGCAGCTTTATCTTTCAATATTGATGGATCTGCTGCATTGACGGGTGCCAACAAAGTCGATGAAACAGCAACCGCCGATTACTGGGGTTATGATGAGTACTGGGAGGTGCTTGGTGTTGTTGAAGGGACATGGAGACTAGAGGGAGATAACATAATCATAGCTATGCAGGATTCAGAGGATGTCTATACAGTTAGTATTAATGGTCCAAATAATTGCACGATCTTTTATGGTGATTCCTGGCAGACCCCGTATACGCGTGTTGCTTACTCATATTAGGAACATCAGTTAATAAACAAGTACAGATAAAATGATCATGAATTCACTGACCTGACAGGGAATAAAAGGATGTATAAATGAGTATCGAAAAAACAGCAATCATTGGTATGGGCGCGCCGGTTAATAGTTTCTATTATCAGAGGATCAAGGAGATCGAGTCAAACTATTGAGCCTGCAAATCTGCAGACATGGAGATAAAATGTCATTAAGCGAGAGAAGGCAGGCTGAGTTCCGGCTTGGCAAATATCGAAAACTTATTCTAAATGGACAGATTGACTATAGTGGTGCTGATCCTGAATTAATTGATGACCGCATAGCTGAATTGAAAAAACACATTAATTCAAAAATAGGCGATTCAAAGCTACAGTTCGAGCTTGGTTCCGGCAACTATAATTTTATTAATCAACAAGAAATTGGAAAAGTGATCGAAAGCATCCTGCCGGAGACTTTTGCCATTGTGTCTGAGGTGGTTAGAGAATGCTTCGACTGGACTGTATTCGAGAGTCAGTTGCTGGCTGCGGCAGCAATGCAGCGTGGCCGTGTAATTGAGCTTGATACCGGCGAGGGCAAGACGCTGGTCGCTGTTTTTGTTGCGTTTTTGCGTTATCTGGCGGGGCAGAAGGTTCATGTCCTGACCTTCAATGATTATTTGGCTGAACGCGACGCGCTTTGGATGAAGCCATTGTATGATCGCCTTGGGATGCAGTCCGCGTATATTATTCAGTCGACGGAGAAGGATCAGAGGGAAAAGGCTTATGCAGCAGATGTTCTCTACATCACGGCAAAAGAAGCCGGGTTCGATTTCTTGCGTGGTTTTCTGGCCGGCCGCCCGGAGGATCTGGTTCAGCAGGGTTTCGGCTGTGCGATCGTTGATGAGGCTGATTCGATTTTGATAGATGAGGCCAGAATTCCTTTGGTGCTTGCTGAGGCTGAGAGTGGTCCCGGTGTTATGGAACCGGCCGTTTTTGCTCTGGTCAAAAGGATGCGAGCCGGTGTTCATTTTATCCACGATAGACGTGGACAGCAGGTGCTGCTGACAGAGAGTGGCCAGATCTGGCTTGAGAATTGTCTGGGAATCAGTAATCTCTACGAATCCGAAAACACAAGCTATCTGTTTCAGGTGCGCAACATGCTGCAGGCTCTGCATGTTTTACGCAGAGACATCGATTATATCATCCGTGATGATAAGGTTGAACTGGTCGACGAGTTCACCGGCCGGATAATCAAAGACCGACAATGGCCGGATGGTCTGCATGAAGCAGTTGAGTTGAAAGAAAGTATTACGGCGCGAGCCGGCGGCAGAATACTCAATCGGATAACACTGCGTGATTTTCTTGGCCTATATCCATTTCTCTGCGGCATGACCGGCACTGCTGTCTCTTCGGCTCGTGAGTTCAGGCTCTTTTACGATTTAGGTGTGACCAGAATACCACCACATATTCCATGTGTGCGTGTTGATCAACCTGACATAATTTTCAGTACACTTAAGCAAAAAGATGAAGCCTTGGTGGAAGAAATCAGGACCAGGCATGAGATCGGTCAGCCTATTCTTATAGGCACTGCCAGTGTTGAAGAGTCAGAACGTCTGGCTGAAAAGGTCAAGGCCTGCGGTCTTAATTGCTCGGTACTTAATGCCAGACATGACAAGGTCGAAGCGGAGATCATTGCCGGCGCAGGCAAAGTAGGAGCGATCACTATTTCTACCAACATGGCCGGACGAGGTGTTGATATTATCCTTGAAGATAAAAACGGTCCTGGACTTCTGGTGATCGGCACCAACCGACATCGGAGCATCAGGATCGATCGCCAGCTGCGCGGGCGTTCAGGCAGGCAAGGGGACAAAGGGGAGAGTGTATTCTATCTCTCGCTCGAGGATGACCTGATTGAACGGTATAGAATACGAGAGGTCTTACCGCCGCAATATGCCAGAGGTAAGGTTAAAGGTCCTATTGCAGATAAACGAGTTCATCTGGCTATGGCCCATACACAGCGGGTCGTTGAGGGCCAATTGTTTCAACAGCGCCAGAATCTGCTAAGATATGCCATGCTGCTTGAGGAACAACGCAGAATAATCTATAAGCTTCACCATGATATTCTCACGGGCATTAAGAAGCTAAATATTTGGCAGGAGGCTGGTTTGCCAGAAGGAATTGATGAAGACTCAGCCGATATGCAGCAGGCTCAGCAGCATGCCGGCGCCATCATTCTCAGCCGCTGCTGGGCAGATTATCTGGAATTTGTTGATCAGCTGCTTGATCATGTTTCTCTGATAAAAAATGGTCCGACAGATTCTCTGACTGTTTTTAACAGGCAGATCATTGACGCCTATACACATCTGCTCGACGATTTTGAGGAGCAGCATATCAAGTTACTGGAAAAGCTTGAGGTCAAGGATGGTAAGATTGATCTTGCTGCTGTCGGCATCGGCAGTCCGCCCTCGACCAGATCTTACCTGATCGATGACGGAAGCGATGCTCTGGACAAAATTCTTGGTATCAGTGATATGGTTGCCGCAGCAGCTAATCCGGGGTTCTTCCTGCTGACATTAACGCAGCGCTGGAACAAGAATGATTTGTCTGAGTGAC
>CAZSLR010000113.1:0-6558 GCA_964607635.1 uncultured Oscillospiraceae bacterium | reverse complement strand
TCAAGCGCGGCCTCTGATTCATCAGAAATAAGCGGACGCCAGACTTTGATATCGCGACCAACCTCGCCTCCCATCATAATAAAAGGCTCGGACACGATTCGTCCTTTGTAGTCTATATCCCGCAGCGCCTGCGCGATCTCCTGCCAATCGATGTGGCCACGACCGGGCGCTGTTCTGTTATTTTCACCTGTATGAAAATGCACCAAATATTTGCCCGCGAATCTGATCGCATCACCGAGAGATGCCTCCTCGATATTCATATGATAAGTATCAAGCTGCATCCCGATATTGGGATGATCGACGCGCTTCACATAATCAACAGCCTCAGCCGCCGTATTAATCAAAACTGACTCGAAACGATTGACCGCTTCAACACAATAAATAATTCCATACCTCTCTGCCATTGGCAAAAGACGACTTATCGAGTCTATGCTTCTTTCTAAAATTTCACTCTTATCATCAACGATATAATCAGGGGAGCCCCAACCTGCATAATTAACACCAGAAATAATACTCCCACCCATCAACCCAACTTTTGCCAGGATGCGCTGCATATAATCAACGCCGCGCTCCCTGACCGCGGAATCCTCAGAAGCGACATCGAAACGCGGATCCAGACCCATACTATAAGTCAGCTCGATCCCGCGGCTATCCGCCTCCCGCTTCAGGCTCAAGCAGTGCGCTTCGCTCATCTCGAGCAGCGGCTGAGCCTGAAACTCGAGAATATCAAAACCAATATCCGCGGCCTTGTTTATGTACTTAACATGATCCGCCGCCCAAGTTTTCTCCCAAAAATTCATGAAAATTCCAAGCTTATTCATAACAAACCTCCCAGCAAAATGAGCATTTTCAACAACCTTGACCGATCGTGATTAATTGATAAGAACGTACGAGCAAAGCTATGCGATATATGCATCACCAAGACTCATTTGTAAACACATTTTACTACTCGCGTTGGAGAATGTCATTAGCTATGTGCTCGCACGGCTTCGCATGCCGGGTAGATGCCGGGTAGGTGCCGGATAATGCCGGGTAGCTACTAGGCCGTTTGTACATACACGGCTCCGCATGCCGGGTAGATGCCGGATAGAAATTTGATGACCGCCACACGTCGCGGCCGCAACCTACCGTACTAAAATGTCGGCGACAGAAATCGGTCCGTTTGCTGTTTGGAAAACCGTTGTGGGCCAGTCGTTTGTTCGGGTTAGAATCTCAAGGTTGGAAGAGGTAAGAAGAGTAGTATCCTCGGCTTTTGCGCCTGTGATAGAGGGATTCCAGGCGTAGGCTTGGTTCAATTTTATATGGGCGGTACTGTTTGGTGTGATTATTTTCTCGCGGCAGGCATAGCCGGTCGGGCCGCCTTGGTGGTGCTTCTGCCATTCGTCGGGGTAACCTGATGCAGCGTAAAGCTTCTGGACTTGCTTGAAGTAAGTCGTGTAGGGCAGGCCTGCTTCCATGAGTCCCTGCATTTCGGCGAATATTTTCTGCGTTTTCGCGAGGCGATCGAGTTGTTCAGCGCTCGGCTGGCCGAACGATACAAAGCGGGTCAAGCTAACGTTGAGTCCGGCTTGCTCCGCGCCGAGTACGATCATCATCAGCTTGTCGATCGTGCGATCGGTAGGCATGGGGTGGCGATATTTCATGATGCGCTCGTCGCTGCCGACCAGCACGCAGTCCGGGCTGATGCCGGCCGCTATGCAGTGCTGCTTCACCAGATTGGCGACATGATTTTCGGTCATCCCGGGTATGGCGACGCGACATACGCCCTCGACGATTTCAGCGCATTTTCGGCCGAGCCGCCGATACGTCTGTTGTTCGCGCTCGTTCAGAATGCTTCTGATCTCGACGAGGTCGGCTTGCACATTTATGGTTCCGGCAATTCCAGTATCGGAGGCGATCTTTTTATCGCCAATTATATCCCGGCAAAAGTCATCTGCGTTGGCATGCCAGGGGTATTGTTTTAGTTCTATTATGCTGCTGCCACCAAGCTCTTCCTCGAGAATTCTGCTGCCGTCGATGGAATCAGCAATAAGTAAAATACGATTACCATCGCTATTACGATTGCCATCGCTATGGGTATTTGTATCATCGCCTTGAACCTCTGAATTGCCACTTCGATCCACGAAATTATCGCCATGGTCATTCGACATGCGCGGAATGTATAACGAGGCGATTCCGACTGGTGCGTTTGACAGTACCCAATTGCGAGGAATCGAATGTTGCGCAGCAATGTTGCTTGGAGCTGGTTGAGACAAGGCATTGCCATCCGACGCCGTATTCTGTGCCATCAACTCATTTGCGAGCCAGGTGAAGTTGTCCCGGCGGCTTATTATGATGCCGTCGAATCCGCTTGTTCGCAGCCAGTCTTGTAAGCGATTCACTTATCATCCTCGTCTGGCATCGATATCACGACTTTTCCCGTTTTGCCAGAGGCGAATTTATTGAAGGCTTCCTGGGCGTCCTCGAGCTTGAAGCGGTCTGTTATGATTTGGTCTGGGTGGAGCTTTTTGGCGTCGAGGAGATCGAGGACCTCTCTCATATTGTCAAGTGATGTGACCCATGAGCCGTGCAGGGTGAGCTGCTTGTGCAGCAGCATCGGGCTGGGTTCGAAGGTGACGGTTCCTTGTTCGCCGATGTAGACTACGTTGCCCCAGAGGCGGGCGGCTTCGAGGCAGAGATGACGACCGATGGCGTTGCCTGAGCAATCGATGGCGACCTCGACGCCTTTGCCGTTTGTGATATTTTTAATATTGCTGACTAGCTGATCATCGCTGATGAAGCATTCGTCCGCTCCAACTTGCTTGGCCATTTCGATGCGTTCCGGGATGATGTCGGCCGCGATAACACGCGCGCCGAGTGCTTTTGCCAGCATGACTGCTGCCTGGCCGACGGGTCCAAGGCCCATGACGAGGACGTTGTCCTTGCCTGATACATGCGCGCGCAGGAGTCCCTGATAGGCGGTGCCGAAGCCGCATGCGACCATCGCGCCGTCGTCGTAGGTTAGTGAATCGGGTAGGTGGATCAGAGTGCTGACATCCGCTAGCATATATTCGGCAAAAGCCCCGTCGCGCTGCCAGCCATAGGCGCGGCGTTCCGGTGAGGTACAGCCGATCATGAAGCCTTTTCGACATTCCTCGCAGAGGCCACAGCCTTGAATATGGTAAACGACAACGCGGTCGCCAACTTTGAAATCACCGGTCTTCTCGCCTGTTGCGACGATCTGGCCGCAGGGCTCATGGCCGGCGATCACATCATCGTATCTGGCTCCGCCGGTGCCGTTGTGTGTATAGTAAATGTACTTGAGATCGCTGCCGCAGATGCCGGCAGATTTGATTTTTAACAGGACCTGGCCGACGCCTGGCTTGGGTACATCAAACATGCCTGCTTGCACGATTTCATTGCCTGGCAGCTTCATACCGAGCATTTTTTCTGGTAACATAATTTTATCCCCCTTAGCTTGTTCCGCTATTAATTTGCATATCCTATATCTGAAATGATAGCATCTTGAGTGTCTGTGAGAAATGGATGATATTACACTGCTATGGACTATATCATGATTTTTGCGCCATGCGGTCTCGTTCTTGATTAAATTGAACTGAATATATTGCGATGATCACACCGCAATAAGCAGATGGCGCTATGCTGATAGATATCTGTTGACTCAACCCTTACTTAAATTACGATAGTCTGTGGGTGACATGCCGATAGTTTTTTTGAACAGCCTTGAGAAATAGCAGGAATCAAAAATACCAAACTGAGCGGCGATTTCTTTGATACTCATATTAGTAAAATAGAGCTGCTTGGAGGCGGATTGCATTTTCATCTGGATGAAATAATCTACCGGTGCATGTCCGGTTGAGTGCTTGAAAAGCGTGTGCAGATGAGATGGACTGAAGTTGGCAGCGGCTGCGATCTCGGCTAGAGTCAGGCCACGATGGAGATTGGCTTTCATATACGAAATCGCATGGATAACGGCCTCCTCGCCTTTTGGCGTGATGTTAATGCTGGCCGTTTTACTTGCTATGGCGATGGCTGCGAGAATTCCGGTCGCGTATTGGCTTACGGCAAAAAGGCTCTCGCGCTGGACCGGGCGCTTAAGGATGTTGAAGCATTTGTGGAAGCTGCTCTGGATCTCGGTCAGCAGGTCCGGGTCGAGCTGAATCGGCTTGTTGAGCTCGCACGTTTGGCAGTAGGGGGCGATCATTTTGCCGCTGATGTGGAACCAGAAAACGCTCCAAGGGCTATCTGCGTCAGCCTGATATTCGTGCGGCTGATTGGGAGGGATAATGACCGCATTTCCTGGCAGGAGGTCGATCGGATCTCCGGGCAAAGCGCGGAAGCTGCCGCGGCCGGCTACGCAGATCATGACGATCGCCTGTGTGCAACCTGCTTCGCGATAGCGATAGTGATATCGTGCATGTGGAAAATAACCGATATCGGTGATCATTGCCGCCTCGAAAAGAGGATCATCCCTGTATTCGGAGAGGATCGTGTCTTTGATAACGAACAGATATTGGTTCTCGAAGCCCTCGGCCTTGCGTATAGTGTCCATGCCAGCAGTATAGCACAACGATGCGGTCTTGATGACGCATATGCACTAGATAGAAAGTGATATTGTCCATAGAGAGCAAAACTTACTGCATATTATCCCGGCAAAAGCTTTGCTATTGTGATAGCAGGATATGTTTTTGATATGCAGGAGGTAAATAAAATGAAAATGACGAATAGATCCGCTGGGCTTAGTATCCGAGAGGAAATGATAAATATTCCGACCTATGGTGTCGGGCCTATGGACAAAAATCCGATGTTTTTCGAGAAGAGAGTTTATCAGGGCAGCTCGGGAAAAGTCTATCCTCTTCCGGTCATCGATAAAATTCTTGATGACAAGGAAGATAAACAATATAAGATTATTATTCTGGAGAATGATTTTATACAGGTTCAGGTCATGCCAGAGATCGGCGGCCGCATCTATCGTGCTTTTGACAAAACAAACGGCTATGATTTTGTCTATTACAATCAGGTCATGAAGCCGGCGCTGGTCGGGCTTACCGGGCCATGGGTGTCCGGCGGCATTGAGTTTAACTGGCCCCAGCATCATCGGCCGAATACATATGGACCAGTGCAGTACAAGATCGACAATACGCGCAAGGACAAGAAAACAGTCTGGCTTAGCGAGCGTGACAGGATGTACGGCACTCAGGTAACCACAGGCATTAGCATTTATGACGACTCATCAGTTATCGAGATCCACAGCGAGCTGTACAATCCGACTGATGACGCCCAGACTTTCCTCTGGTGGGCCAATCCCGCGGTCAGTGTTCACGATGAGACACAGTCGATATTTCCGCCCGATGTCCACGCGGTAATGGATCACGGCAAGCGCGATGTTTCTCGCTTCCCGATCGCGACTGGAACCTATTATAAAATGGATTATTCAAGTGGTGTTGATATCAGTAGATATAAGAATATTCCGGTACCGACATCGTACATGGCCTATCACTCAGACTATGATTTCGTTGGTGGCTACGACTGGCGTGCGCAGGCAGGCATCCTGCATGTTGCTGATCATCACATCGCCCCCGGCAAGAAGCAATGGACCTGGGGCTGCGGCGAATTCGGTCAGGCCTGGGACCGCAATCTGACTGATGAGGACGGTCCATATATTGAGCTGATGACAGGCGTTTTCACCGACAATCAGCCGGATTTCACGTGGCTCTCACCGCAAACTGGTAAAAGCTTCACGCAGTATTTCATGCCCTATCGCGAGATCGGTCAGGTCAAGTGCGCCAATCGCGACTTCGCGATCTCGCTCGACAAGCTTAGCAGCGGCGGCTTTCTGCTCGGAATCTATGCCAGCAGCATATCCGCCGATACCCGAATCATCGTCCGCACACCGGACGGCACGATCCTCGATCAGACCTGTAATTTATCACCCGCGAACGCTAGCAAGATCAAAATAATGACTGAGCGCCCCGAGCACGAGATAACGATCGAGGTCACAAGCCCGGACAGAAAATCGCTCCTGCACAAGCTTGCCGAGCCTAAAACGCATGATACACCGGCAAAAGCCGTGGCTATCGATAGTCCTGAGAGTTTGCCTTCGACCGAAGCGCTTTACCTCGCCGGCATTCACCTCGAGCAATACCGCCACGCCACCTTCGACCCCGAGCAGTATTATCTTGAGGGCCTCAAGCGCGACCCCGGCGACATTCGCATCAACAACGCTTATGGCAACTTGCTTTTTCGAAGAGGGCAGTTCACGGAAGCTCTCAAGCATTTCACATTGGCAAAAGCCACGATCTCTCGTCATAATTCTAATCCTTATGATGGTGAGGTCTTTTTCAACCTCGGAAAAGTACACCAGTCATTGGATCAGGAGGATCAGGCCTATGATAACTATTACAAGGCCTGCTGGAGTGATGCCTGGAAAACTCAGGGCTATACGAAGCTGGCTCAGATCTGCATCAAACGCGGCGATCTAGAACAAGCAATTGAATTCGCTCAGGAGGCTCTCTACTCCGGTCAGAAAAACTTCGCAGCCCGCGCCGCGCTCACTAC
>CAZSLR010000112.1:0-6643 GCA_964607635.1 uncultured Oscillospiraceae bacterium | reverse complement strand
TGTTTGAGGGATAATACTCTTCTGCAATACATGATTAAATATCTGGTTTAAATCAGCAGAAGTAACTCGACCATTTCGATCTATGTCAGCTGCATTTCCATAAATACCGGACAGCTCTGACTTTTGAAGAACGTGATTGAATGTCTGATTCAAATCAGATGATGTTATTCTTCCATCACCATTTGTATCTCCAAATACAACGATCTGATAATCCTGTGAAAATAAGTTATCGTAACTTATCCGTACGATGTTTCCTGTACCAATCATTTCTGTCTGGGGTGTGCCATCAGCCTTGAGTACTTGAACCTGATATCCTGCTGTTATTCCAAGACTGCTTACAAATTGCTCAACAGTATTCAGGTTTTGTGTTGGATCAAGGCCCGTCATTACATTGCTCTGTACCTTAATTAATTGCTGTGAAAAACTCAATGCAGGAACAGTCGGATCCTGAGGACGATTAACATCTGGAGGAACCGAACCGTCGGCAGCTTTCCTGATTATGGAAACTGTATAAGGTCTGGTCTCACCAGCTTCAGCAACACCGGTTATTGTCAGTATGTTAGTTCCAGGTATTAGACTATATGTACCTGTCCCCACTATCGTAGCCTTACCATTAACAGGACTTGCCGAAATAGTAACTGATGCAATTTCATTCTCAAGAGTAACAGAATATTCTGTTACAGCAGGGTCGAAAGTCCGATTCAATGCAAGACCTGAAACATCAAGTGTTTTTATCCAGGGATTTCTGCTGCGGGCATCAGTTGGTTCTGGAACCGGTGTCTCTGGCATACCAGCTATTACAGGAATTATGAATTCGAAACTATTACTCAACTGGTTCATTGCCATATAGGCCTTGTAAGTAGTCCTGCCTTCATGTACTGGTGCATATAAATTGCCCATGTATTGATGCCAGTAAACTCCATCAAACTGATCATCAAGATCAAATTTCTGCAAATATATAGTATGCTGGTTTTTATTAATATAAGATTTGCCGATAAAATTAGCACCCCCAACTATGGCTCTCCATGGAGAGTTCCATGGTATCAGGTACTCGTTATCAGTAGCTGTTTGTTCCGGCAACCTCCCTGGACCATACAATGCATATTCAAGACCATTTCTTATTGGGTGATCTCCCTGAAAAGCGCCTATATTGTAGAAGTTGTAAAGATTAGTTAGATTCAGACCGGCATACGGATCAACATAAGCTCCAGTTACTGAACCGCTCTTTCCTCCTCCCGAGACAACAACCTCGATACGCGCTCTAGCAGCAAGATGATAAGGACTAACGCCAGATCTGACTGCGGCTTCTATGAAATGATCAATATGTGTACCCTGTTTTGTTTCACCCGGGTTATTTGCCACATCAAACTCTTGATAGGTATATGTTTCTCTACCATCCATGAAAGTCCCGGACAAAATACTTTCTACGCCGTTTCTTGTATGAATTGCACTGTTATACCTTAGATTTTCAAACATAAAAATTGTATCTTCATAAAGCCAGTTTCGAGGGTCAAGATAATAACCAATTGTTTGCTTGTTTGCCATTACCCATGTGCCGCTGTCGTATGGCTTCCACTTATCGTTTTTATAGTCAAATGATGCTGTCTCATAAGACTTATAAGCATTACTCCAGCTATTAGGCAGCAAGCTTCTGCCAGGCACATTTTGACCTTCAATAATCGCATCCCAACTATATTTTGAATTAATCATCATTGGTGTAAATGTCCAGTTAGGATATTTTACCTTCAGTTCTCTGAGTGCAGGCCAATAACTAGCCGGGAAACCAAGATTTTTGAGCTCCTGCGATATTGAATCATCAGCAGGTATATCCGCAACAAGTCTCACTAAGGCAGCTACCATATAGCCTTCAAGAGCTCTGCCATCAGGTTTTACATATTTGACTTTATACCATTGATCTCCGTAAGAACTAGTAGCTTGGCCAGTAACCTGTGAGATAACATTGACTCTGGAATTTAAACTCAAATTATCTAGAGCAGTTGAAGCAGAAGTTGCTTGCGCACGCAGATTAACTCCGTTGCCCGTTACTGTTCCCCAGCGATTGATCGCGGTCTCAGCGTGTACTCCCGACAGGTCGGCAAAAAACGGCCCTGCCTGTGATAGTGTCAGCAGCATAACGAGTGTAATCACCAGTACGCGAACAACGCTACCGGCATGTCTTGTGCGTCGGCTTATGCCAATGTGTAACATATTTGCAATATTGCTTCTGACTCTATAAATGAAACTATCGCCTAAATGGTCCTGTTCGACCTGTGCGATCAGTGATTTCTTCTGTTTATGATTTACTGAGCTGTCAGATAAATGCTTACCATTGCTTTTTCTAATTCTCATCAAACCGCCCATTTCCAGGCCTCTTCGCCTATTATAAACCTTCATCTGCATGGACCTCCTAATAGTCTTCTCAGCCGATGCATGAATAGTCGGGTACATTCTAGCACAAAACTGTTTTTATCATGTTACATATCGATAATAAATACAATTTACTTAAACTGTGCTATTCGGGCAGTCATCTGATGATTTAAGCAGACTGCTCCCGTCTTCATTAATTTCTGTCTGAAATTGCGATTTACTATCGGATGCCATCCCATTCGCAGAGAAATTCCTCAACGAATTCTGCCATGTATTTTTCTCTGCGCTCGGCAATAGATTTTGCCGTGGCTGTATTCATGAGCTCTTTTAGCTTAAACAGCTTCTCATGAAAATGGTTGATAGTTGTTGAATTATTGATACGATACTCAGCCTCGTCCATGTTCATTTGGATATATACGAGTGCGTCATCTATGATATTTGTTTCCATTATTTTTCCTATGAAGGTTTGTAAGCCACCGGTTCTAGTTATGGCCATTCAGGCGCTTCTGCCGGCATATCGAGGAAGACCGGTATTTTGAATGCGAATGGCTCATCCAGCAGCTCGAGATCTCTGTAGGCTCTGAATGTTCTTCGGCCTTCAGCCCAGGCCATCTGGATGTTCTGGGCATATTGACGCAGGAACAGGTCAGGGTCTGCGACTAAGTCAAATTTTTGCCCATAGAGAGTATCCTGGCCGATTGCTACATATCTGTCAGCGATCCAGATCGCACCGCCAGTTATTGCCTTCTGCGGTGTATTCCACGGAATCAGCCAGCGTTCCTCTTCCTCATCCAGCTCTTCGGTAGTTGGATCCTTACCGTACTGCGCGAAGCGGGCACCATTGATCAGAGCGCCATTTTCAACCTCAGGATTTGGTGTTGAACCGATATTGTAGAAGTTGTAAATTCCTTCATATCCATCCAGTTTGCCGTAGGCGAGCAGAGATTGCCCCTGTGGTCCCATCTCCTGAATGATCTTGGCTGCTATAAAAAAGGGACTAATATCCGCTTGTGAACCGGCCTGATAGATCATATCCGCATAGTCCAGTCCCTCAGGATTGTCAGCTGCCATGAAGGTGTTTTCCAGCATAGCTGTCACGCCCTCACGTGAGTGCACTTCAGGTTCGAATCGCAGAGATTCGAACTGAAACAGATCGATAGAGTTCAGAGCATGACGCGGGTCGCCAAAATAGGCGATGACCTCTGTCGCTGCTGCTTTCCAGGCTGCACCGTCATAGACCGGGCTATCAGGCTCGACCCAATGATCAGGGCTATAGCCTGCATCGACCAGGTTCTTGTCCAGTTTGTCTTGAGCTTCGACAAAATCAGTCCAGGCGATCTGCGTGTCATCTGGTCTGAACTCCCAGCTTGGCCGCTCAAGATGAATCGCCCAGAGTGGTGTTCTATAGCTAAGAGGGAAAGCCTCAAGCACCTGATGGTAGCCGTCAAGAGCCGGTGATTTAAGTATCTTGATCTCATAAACCTCGCGATTGCCCTTGTACCCTGTCACTTCAAATTTGAGATTGTTGACAGAAGGCCTAAGCTCGATCAAGCCAGTGCTGTCAAGCTCTATCGTCGATCCATCTTCATAGTTAATACTGACAGCAAGCTCAGCGGCACTACCCTCTACCGCCCAGGTCTCGAAGTTCATCATGCCGGTTTCCGGCAGCACATAGAGACCATAAAGGTAATGATCATTATCAAAAACAGGCGCGAAATCAACCATAGCTCCATTAACATCCTGAAGCTTGAGCAGTCCAAGCCTGCTGTCAGAAGAAAGCAGCTCATAGTTCTCAGCAGGCTGCCAGTTTGGCTGGCCTCCGGTTTCGGCAATATTCAATTGCTGCTGATCCTCAGAAACACCCAGAACCGCTACATAGCGATATGGTGCCTGTGTCGTTACTGCCGCTGTTTCAGCATGTACTATCGAATAATGTGCGTTCCTGAGCGTTCCGGCTTCTTTTCGAGATACGCGGACATAGTAGCTGGTTGCCTCACTGCTATCCTTGTTATCGGAACGCAGTGAAAGCGGCAGAATATCCTCATCACTACCTTGATAGCGCAGCGCGGCGTGAACGCCCTCTCTGCTTGAGCTTGTCGCACGAGAGCTGCCCATTATATTGATCAGCTCCAGTTCCAAATCTGTATCCGATTGAAAAAGTGTCACCAACGCCTGATTATCAGCACAATCGATTCTGTACCAGGCCTCCTGTGAATTATCGTAGGCAGCAGAAGCATCAGGCATGGCCTGCAGATCAATTGCTTGAATTTGACCATACTCAAGCGCGGCGACCTCCGGAACCACAAAAGAATCAAGGCTTATCCAATGACCACGTCCATCCGAGGTCTGAATCAGATAATCCAGCTTGTGGCTGCCGGAACGTTCATATCTTGTATCCCAATAAACAGTGATTATGCTCTCATTGGCGATATCTTCCTCAAGCATCTGATCGCGCAGCCGCCCATATGCGTGGCTCTGCTGCAGATGACCATTGGAAAACAGCTTGATTCTGGCATCATCGCCGGAAATCTTCATCTCAGCCGAAACCGGCAATAACCCGATGATTCGTTCACCCTGCTCTGGCAGATCTGATATCAGGGTAAAGGTCCGAATACGCGTCGGATCATCCCGATACAAATTCTGCCCCGGAAGCTCAAAGCTTGCACATAGCTCATCGATCCAGGCCAGCCTGCTGCCGGTCTGCTGCAGCAGCAGCTTCGCCTCCTCAAGCTGATCGGCATCGATCTCAGCACCCGCGACCACCTCATAAGAATCCTTAATGAATTTCTCATCATCAACTGACAACGATAAGTAATCCGGTGCTGTAAAAACCCTGAGCAGCTGATCGCGGATATCAGAGTTGCCACTAGTTATGCTTGCCTCAACAGATTCAGCTATCTCATTTTTTGTATGCTGCTGCATTCTATCAACTATTACCTCTGCAATAGCGCTCTTGCTATTTTGGTAAAAGTCGACAGCTTCGATTCTCGGTGCCCGGGCCAGTGAGCGCAGTTGAAATCCAAAAAGCATTATCAGAGCTGAAAGTACAACAAACAGGCCAATTGACAGCATTAGCTCCAGGCGCAGTTTTCTTAATCTTCTTATCTGTAATTCTTGCTCAACATCGTAATTATTCAAATCTGTTCTCCTAAGCTCTATTCCTTGGCATCACTTAGCTGATCCAGTGTCAGCTTATAAGATGGCAGATAAATTTTCAGAAAATGTCCTACCTCAGGCAGATCAGTATCCGCGAGATATTTATCCAGGCTTATTCTTGCTTGTACAAACTCAGGATTGCCTGCTTTTTCCTCGTCAAGACACTTAATATACGCACCAAGCTTGTCGGCGGCTTTTACCAATGTTAATGCTTCATCATATTCTGTTGACTGGCCATGAGGCAGCATCAGGCTGCGGTATTCGGCACCAAGCTCGTCCGGCAGCATTGATAACAGCTTCTCGGTCGCAACCGACTCAACTCTCTTGTAAGCGGATTTTATCTCGGGATTGAAATATTTCACCGGAGTTGGCAGATCGCCTGTCAGTATTTCACTGGCATCGTGAAACATTCCGAGCAGCGCCGCCAGCTCAGGCTGCGGGCAAACTCTGCCATCGTTGAAATAATGCTTACGGAACAGCGCCAGAGCATGAGCGATCATAGCTACCTGAAATGAGTGCTCCTGAATATTTTCCTGCTCAGTATTTTTCATCAGACCCCAGCGATTGATGTAGCGCATCCGGTGCAGCATCGCAAAAAAATGATAGCCTTCTGCCGGGCTCTGGTCCTGTGTGTTGTCTGTCTTAGCTTCATTCATAAGTCTTACTTTCCTCCGGAAATGATCAGATCCAGTAGATCGATTCAAATTTCTTGGTTGCGTAGTTATCCGACATACCTGCGATATAGTCAGCGATTCGTTGTGCGATCGGTTCGTTCGCGGGGCCGGGATGCTGCTTGAGATAGTCCGACAGTCCCGATAGTGTGCCGTTCTTGCTGCGAGCCAGCTTCTCGGGATCCGATGCCGCCTGGTAAAGAGCTTCGAATAGACCTTCAATTACATTTTCAGCCATTTTCTCATATCTTGCTATTTTCTCAGACCTATAAATACGGTTGAAATTTTCCTTCAGCAGCTCTTCCATGCTTAGCCCCTTCTCCGGGCTTAAAATGATGGCATCCTGCTGGAAGCTGTTCGCAATAATGTCGGTTACCAGCGTGTTGATGATCTCGCCATTTGTCCTGCCAAGCGTTGTCCTGATAGCCGACGGCAAGTCATCGAATTCC
>CAZSLR010000111.1:0-6690 GCA_964607635.1 uncultured Oscillospiraceae bacterium | reverse complement strand
TCAGCTTCAGCCCTGCAGAGATGCTTCGAGACCTAATCTTCAAATATGAGAATCATGCCGAGGATCTTGGCATAGAGCTGGTTTTGGCTGATAATACAGAAGCTTGTCCCCTGGCTGTTGGTAATCCTGAGAGGATCGAACAGGTATTGGTCATATTACTTGATAATGCCATGAAATTCACACCCGAAAATGGCATGGTTGAGCTTAAGGCAAGCTGGGATGATGAGCTTATAACCTTGTCAGTACAAGATAATGGTCCTGGTATCGCACCTGAGGACATAGATCATGTTTTCGACCGATTCTATAAGGCTGATAAGGCGCATAGACAGCCCGGTACGGGACTTGGCCTGGCGATAGCCCGTGAGATCATATCGCGTCATGGTCAGACAATTCGTGTTCGTAGTCAGAAGGATAAGGGAACTGTTTTCAGCTTCACCCTGATGAGAGCAGATCTTGATGTCAGTCACGAAGCTGCTGAAACTGCTGAATAGTAAACCTGACAGTTTCTTGATCAAATGCTGCGCTGTATGACAGTGTTGTCACCTGTTGTACATAATCCCTTAATAAATCAATCGTAAAATGTACATGTAGACAATAATTAAACCTTTTTAAGATGAGAGGAAACATATAATGATACTGGTATGTGTGACAGATCAAAAAACCAGCAGCCGCCTCATAATAGCAGGCCGTAAGCTAGCAGACATTAAACAAACACCACTTAAGGTCATATGTGTCAGACCAAGACAGGCAGCCAGCTGGCTCGCAAGTGATGAGGTCGAATTTCTATTTAATATTTCCAAACAGCAGGATGCTGAAATGATCGTACTTTTCAATGATGATCCAATGCGTGCTACTATCGACTATATTGACAAGCACAAGGTTAAGTTTATTGTAACCGGCATACCGCCTGAGCCGGGCTACAGTGCTTTTATCTCAGGTCTGGAGGACAGCTTCCCTCACATTCCGCTTGTCACTGTAGACCATCAGGGAAATCTGCAGAAGCTGTCACCTGTGCATACGGCTTGATCAATGGATAATAAGGATAATTCAATCAGACTAAATAAATACATAGCGGATAGTGGTTTCTGCAGCAGGCGCGAGGCAGACAAAATAATCACTGACGGCAGAGTGACTATCAATGATATGCCAACCGAGCTAGGTCAGCGTGTCTTTTGCGAGGATATTGTTAAGATCGATGGTGAGCCGATTCTGCCGGATGAGGATCTGGTTTATCTTGCTGTTCATAAGCCCACAGGTATAACCTGCACTACAGATGAACGCAGGCGTGATAATATTGTTGCATGGCTGGATTATCCTAAGAGAATATTCCCGGTTGGCAGGCTTGATCGCGATTCAGAGGGCCTCATTTTCATGACAAATGACGGCAGCATTGTTAATAAAATACTGCGCGCCGGTAATTATCATGAGAAAGAGTATATTGTTACTGTTGATCGTCCTTTTACTGATGAGTTTTTGCAGGAGATGGCATCTGGTGTGCCTATTCTTGACACAATTACGCGGCCCTGCAAGATCAAGCGACAGAGCGCTAAGACCTTTCGCGTTATTTTGACTCAGGGGCTCAATCGCCAGATACGCCGTATGTGCGAAGCATTAGGTTACGAAGTTACACGGCTGGTCAGAGTCAGGATCATGCATGTGACGCTAAACGGCATTCCAATCGGCCAATGGCGCTACCTGACTCCAAAAGAGGTAAAAGAGCTTAAGCGCCTGACAGCTATGTCAGCTGAAACAATGAATGAGAATTACGAAGAGGCTGAGGATTAGATCCACAGCCTCTTTTTCTTAGCAATGCTTCTGTCGACCTCATACTCTTTTAGATGATTAGCAGACTCAATTATGCTTAACTAATTCAGTCCTTCTGGAGCGCAGGATATTTTCCGCTGAAGCAGGCATCACAGTAATGTCCGCTGCCTGTAAGTTTACATAAACTCTCCAGTTTAAGGAATCCAAGTGAATCCGCACCGATCTGCTGGCAAATCTCTTCAACACTATGCTTCCTCGCTGTCAGCTCGTCGATTGAAGGTATATCAGTGCCAAAATAACAAGGCCATAAGAAGGGCGGAGCGCTTATTCGTACATGTACCTCAGTTGCTCCGGCCTTTTTCAAGAGTTTGACTATTCTGGCGCTGGTAGTTCCTCTTACAATCGAATCATCAACCATAACGACTCGCTTGCCCTCAACGGAGCTGCGTACAGGATTCAACTTGATGCGTACCGCGCTCTCACGTTGTCCCTGAGATGGCTTGATAAAAGTCCGACCGACATAATTATTTTTCATGAAGCCTTTTGCCAAGGTTATGCCAGAGCGTTCACTATAGCCCATTGCCGCGTCTAGTCCGGAATCTGGAACTCCAAGTACTATGTCAGCTTCAACCGGGTATTGCTCAGCTAGCTGTCTGCCTGCTTCGAGTCTCGCTTGATAAACACTGACTCCATCAAGATTACTGTCAGATCTGGCAAAATATATATATTCAAAAATACAGTTATGACGTCTGTTGCGGCATCGATCTGTAATTGACCGCAGTCCATTCTTATCTACTACTACAATTTCACCTGGCTCAATATCACGGACGAACTCTGCTCCAATCGTATCAAGCGCGCATGATTCTGAAGCGAATACCCATGAGTCACCTATCCTGCCCAGACATAGTGGCCTGAATCCAAGAGGATCTCTGGCCGCTATCAATTTGCCGCGACTCAGAACCAGAAGGCAGTAGGCGCCCTCCAGCTGATCCATAGTCATACCCACAGCTTCTTCAACACTTGAGCAGGAGGCACGATAACGGGCGATCAAATATGCGATTATTTCTGAATCAATCGAAGTCTGAAACATGGCACCCTGCTCCTCCAGAGAATTCCGAAGGTTATCAGTGTTTGATAGATTGCCATTATGTGCAAGAGCCATGGTGCCCTTGCTGTATCGCGTAAGTAAGGGCTGTGCGTTTTCTCTTATGCTCGGTCCGGTAGTTGAATATCGCACATGTCCGATAGCCGCACGCCCCGGTAACTTCGAGATGACATCCTCTGAAAACACCTCAGGCACCAGACCCATATCCTTGTAAACTGTTACATTACCCTCATTGTTTACGGCGATCCCGCAGCTCTCTTGTCCGCGATGCTGCAATGCGAATAGTCCGTAATAACAGCTCTCGGCAGCTATTGTGTCCTGATCCGGACCAAAAATACCGAAAACTCCACATTCTTCTCTTATCAAAATAATCCCTCCTGCCTGGCGGCACTGGAGGTGTAACCGGTCAGTCAGGTTCCACCCTCTGCCTCAACACGAAAAAGTATAGAGCGCTGATTATACTCATGTCAACAAAAAATAGACTAATCTGCTAATGCTGACTAAGTCTACTTCTTGATATTCTAATTCCTTCATCACCTGTAATACTGATATTGTAATCATCAGATCGGCATAATTTCATGCAGGTCATTCCTGAGCCTGACCACTCTGCCAGGCCATTTCAAGAACCTGCTCAACCTGTAATTTATCCATCGCGCCTTCATGAACCTTTTCATCACCAAGGAAAAATGTCGGCACATAATAATAGTCATATTGTCTCGAACGCTCAGGCTCTTTTGCTTCATCTACAATTTCCAGGGGAATCTGCCTGTAGTGAGGCTTGTCCGCGAATATTTCCTCAAGATATTTTTCGACTCTACGGCAATAGCCACAGTACTTAAGCTTAAACATTAATAGAGGCTTCATTAAGAAGATCACCTACCCTCAATTTCAAGAAGAACTATTTCAGATCTGCTGCCAAGTCTAATTGGTGGTCCCCAGGTGCCATAACCAGAGGATACAATGTTCTGAAGTCTGCCGATTTTCTGATAGCCGAAGCTATGCTCATACTTCTTCCTGCTAAGAAGATTCAATGGAAACATCTGTCCACGATGTGTATGACCAGCCACGGAAACATCTGTCCCTGCCAGCTCCAGTAACGGTAGATCATTAGGCTGATGCTGCATTAAGATGATTGGCAATTCATGATCAAGCTCCTGGAGAAGCTCGCGCGGCTCCTTCTGTCCAAGAAGGCCTGAGAATTCTGAACGTTTCTCATTACGGCCAGCAAGATAGAAGCTGTCTGCCAGCTTAATTGTCTGGTCCTTGAGCATTCTGATTCCTGATTTTTCAAATAACTCGATCGTCTCATCTGGATCAGCATTGGCGTATTCATGATTGCCCAGTACACCAAAAACACCATATTTTGCCTTGAGCTGACTGATCTGATGACTGAATGGTGTTTTCCGGATTAGATCAAGTGAGTTGTCAATAATGTCTCCCGCAAGAAGAACTATGTCAGGCTCAAGGCTATTAACAGTATCACTCATAATATTCAGATCAGCTGAGCTGACCAGACTGCCATAATGTATATCTGAAAGCACAACAACCTTGAGTGGTCTATCCATACTTAAAGCTTTCGCCAATTTTACCGGATATCTGCGAATTTTTGGATATCTAGCCATGATCGTACCAATTGTAAGCAGAAAACCGACGAAGAACACAACACTTATCCCAGCAGCCGGTAAATTTGTAGGGAAGCTTCTGGGAAGCAAGGCTTCAAGCCTGCTCATTGAAACGCTATTAATAAGTCGGAAAAAATCAATTGTCAAAACAGTTATGACAGCGTAGAAGAAAAACGCTGCCCAATAATAACCAAGATATGCTATAGCCTTAGGCAGAGGGCGTGATTCTCTACCCTGATCAAGTGTTATGAAGGCTGTAGGATATAAGAGTCCCAGAAAGGCTACGATTGAAACATAAAGCGGCATACTCATAAAAGAGCCAAATGCCTGCCAGCCTCTAATGCCTATGTATACATGAAGCAAAGAATATATTATGACGATCATCATCATGCCAAGCAGATGATTTCTTACCTTTTTGTCTGTTAGAAAATTTTCACGGATATTACGAACATGTGTGGCTATCTTAACATTGTTTTTTATCATCTAATTACAGGTACCTCCGAGGCTTCTAGAGAAACAAACAACCTAATTTTATCTGGCTGTGAACCTTGTTTTGTGATTTATATGAAAACAAATTGTTAACACTCGAATCGATTGACAAAAGAAATCACTAACTGCTTTCTTTTTTTGTGCAGTCTGCACTCAATATAAGAATATTGCATATCATTTTTGCTTGATAAGCAGGTTATTATTTTGTTTTAGTTGAATGAATACAAATAATCCAACCTTTAAAATATTAACAGTATTTTGTACTGTTTATCGGGTCTGAGGTTACACATACCAACACATCAAATACGATTCTGGACTTGTCACAATTATTAGTTAGGGTTTTAAGTATATACTTACAAATCAGAAGCTTTTCAATAGCT
The DNA here is from genome assembly GCA_964607635.1 of uncultured Oscillospiraceae bacterium. GTDB lineage: Bacteria > Bacillota > Clostridia > Saccharofermentanales > UBA5734 > JAAYFZ01. The sequence goes on along the minus strand of CAZSLR010000111.1, from coordinate 1,330 downwards.
AATTGCACAATTCTTTTCGGCATTTTGAGCCAGTCCGTTTAATACATTTGTAATACTTTTTTACTGAATATCGATTATAATTAAGACAAGTCATTCGAGTACCGACAAACAATCTTCCGACAGAACGTGATTGATCCTCACGATAAACGGATTAGTATACAAGGTTTTTAAGTAGGTTAACAATCAACTGAAATCGAAGAAACAAACGCCTTTCCGGAAACGGAAACTTTGCGAAAGGAGCTTTGGCTACAGTTAGTAATTTAGAACCACCTGAAATATCAGAAAACCGAATATTGGCTAATTTATAATTACTTATGTTACCAGAACATAAGGACATGTTGGAAGAGAACCAGATCGGTCAATGACGAATGATAATAACCCGGGGAGAGTCTTAAGGCTCTCCCCTTTTTTGTATGGTCAGCGGAGTTCCACTAAACATAATTGTCTGTTCCGCCAGTAAATTCAAGTCCTCAGTCTCATGGCTGACGATCAATACCAGGCTGTTTCTGCCAAGATCTCGGATATGAGGGAAAATAACTGACTTGAGCTCACGATCAAGTCCCTTGAACGGTTCATCCAAAACAAAAACATCTCCGCCATAAGCCAGTGCTCTGACCAGAGCGGCGCGACGCTGCATACCTCCACTGAGCTCATGTGGATAAGAGTAGGCCTGATCTGCCAGTTTGAGAGCTTCCAGGTAGTATCTGATGATGGCGGCCTCTTTCTGAACAGCAAGCAGATTTCCAATAAGATTCATCCAAGGCAACAGTCTGTCCTCTTGGAAGACCATTGAGATTTTCTTGCCCTCTATACCATCAATATGACCAGCATCAGCAGATTCCAATCCTGCAAGAATACGCAGCATTGTCGTCTTGCCACAGCCCGAAGGCCCGGACAAGCCAATAATGCCTGTCTCAGGGAGCTCCAATGAGAAGTCACTTAATACCTTCAGGTCACCGAAGCTCTTATTTATGTTGTATAATCCCATACTCAAAATAATAACTCCTATCCTCTGATGCTTTTCTTCAAGCTAAGCCTACTGAGCAGATGTCGTGAATTACGGCTATATAGCCTGCCCTGATGGCTAATCATATTTTGCAGTAAATGGAAGCCTCTGATAACCAGTTTCTCTAATATCATACTCATGATTATTATGACCGCTGTGTAAGTAAATAAATCTATCGTTTCAAGATAGATTTTCGACTCATATAGCTCCTTGCCAAGCGAATACGCAGGTGTACTAAGAACCTCAGCAGCAATTCCTGCCTTCCAGCCCAGACCAAGAGATGTAGATACCGCACTAATCAAATATGGTGATAGAGAAGGCAGA
>CAZSLR010000110.1:4775-6714 GCA_964607635.1 uncultured Oscillospiraceae bacterium | reverse complement strand
ATGTAAAAAGCATGTTAATCAAATTAGACAGTTAGACAGATAAGTATTCAACAGATCACAGAACGACCAGAGTTACACCATCATTCTGACGGCCCCAGTCTGGATCGCGACGAAATGCCGGTGCCATTGCTACGATATCCCGGCCACTGTTTTCAAAAGGTCCGAAGCTCTCGCCCGGACAAAAAGCCCTGATGCGCCCCTGCTTAAGCTGATCGCGCAAAAATTGATGAGTTGCCGACCTGATGGCACCACCGCTGCCGCCAGATCCATAGCCGTGTATTATTTTAACATTTTTAACTCCTGAACGCTTAAGTGTTGATAATTCAAGCTTTAGCTTAAAAACCGCGTTCTCTACTCTTGGAAGACCCTCTTCAAGATTTATGACTCTAGTTGCCATTAGTCAGCCTCCTTCCCGAATTGTTGTACCTCTCTTGATTCTACCACTCTTGGACCTTCCATGCTATAATGCCGGCATGAGATTGGATAAATGTCTGGCTAATTCAGGATATGGATCGCGTTCTGAGGTCAAACTGCTGATAAAGAGCGGTCATGTTTGCATTGGCAATAAAGTTATAACGGATCCAGGAACAGATATCAAAGAATCTGATTATGATCTTCTTAGCGTCGACGGCCAGGCGGCAATTGTAAAAACCAGAGTCATTCTAATGATGAATAAGCCGGACGGATATATAACAGCCATGGAAGATGAACGTTTACCTACTATTGCTGATTTGATTCCGCATCAATGGATCAAGAGCAAGCTCTTTCCAGTTGGCAGACTTGATCGTGATACGACCGGACTACTGCTTCTGACAAACGATGGTATCCTTGGCCACAGACTTACAGGACCACGCTGGGGAGTCTGGAAAACCTATAGGGTCGAGACAAATGGCAAGGCTTTTTCCCAAGACGATATTGAAGCCTTCTCTGCCGGTTTAACGCTTGCAGACGGAGCAATATGCAGACCAGCCAAGCTTGAGCTGATCAATGATCATCAGGCCGATCTGACGATCCATGAGGGTAAATATCATCAAGTAAAGCGTATGATGCTGGGCACCGGCAGAAGAGTGATTAAGCTCCATCGCTGGCAGATAGGGCCGATACTGCTGGATAACGAGCTCGAACCAGGCGCATGTCGCGAATTAAACAACGATGAGATCGCAGCGGTATACAAAGCTGTCAGTCTTGCGCCTGATCATAAAGAAAGAGGAGACTAACAGCCTCCTCTTGTTATAACCTGATTATCCGAGTAATCTCATTCCATTGACCAGGCGCCTTCAGGCATAGATGGATTGGCTGCGGCCAGCTCATTTGCCCTCGCTTCCATCGCGGCATAATCTCTGATCCAGGCACCTAGCATTTTTAGTGTGGTCGCCTCATCTCTTGTCTTGACGCCTACACTAATTATCTGATCATCACCAAGCCAGATATCGAGGCCCTCGAATACCGCAAGCTCACTGACGTCCAAACCCATCAGAACAGGCTCGCTGACGCTTATTGGCTCATCTATACCAATTTCTGTTTCTTCAATTGACGCATACATTGGTCTGATCTTCTCATAAACCTCTGAAGGCAGATCAGACAGAGACGCGTAAAAATCACTTAAATCAACAAACACACCCTGAGGCGCATATTTGTGGAAAGCTGCTCCGGTACTCATGAAAATATCGATCGAGTCAGAGTATAGAAGCGTAACCAGCTTCATATTATAAGCATACTGTGACTGACCATCAAAATTAAGCGGCTGCGTTTCCTCTGTTGATTCAGTCTCCGTTGCCGATGTCCCTTCCCCAGGAACGACAATTTCAGTCATTTCCTCCATTCTCAGATCTATGGGAATCAAATGGACATCAGGATTTTCAACTTTGCCCTCTGATATTTCTGAGAAATACTTATAAGAAGCATCATAGGCACTGCCGCCATCATAAAACTGACCCAT
>CAZSLR010000110.1:0-4675 GCA_964607635.1 uncultured Oscillospiraceae bacterium | reverse complement strand
GGCTTCATTGTCGGGAACAGGAGTACATCTCTGATTGAGAACGAATCGGTAAGCAGCATGATCAAACGATCAATGCCGATACCAAGTCCACCAGTCGGCGGCAAGCCATACTCGAGCGCCATACAGAAATCCTCATCAGTCAGATTAGCCTCATCATCTCCGGCCTCACGCTTTTTCAACTGCATAGCGAAGCGATCACGCTGATCAAGCGGATCATTTAGCTCTGAATAGGCGTTCGCATGCTCACGTCCATTGATAAAGAGCTCAAAACGCTCTGTCAGCTCAGGCTGCCCAGGCTTCTTCTTGGTCAGCGGTGAAATTTCAAGAGGATAATCATAAATAAAGGTAGGCTGAATCAGCTTATCCTCACAATAGTGCTCGAAGAAAAGATTCATTATATCGCCGCGACCCATGGAGGCCTCGATATCACCGAGTTTATGCTCCTTCGCAAGCGCCACAGCCTGCTCCAATGTCTCGACCTGATTGAAATCAACACCTGAATGCTTGAGTATAGCGTCGTTCATTGACAATCTGGCAAAAGGCGGCGTCAGGTCAATTTCCGTTCCTTGATATACCACTTTTGTCGTCCCCAGAACCTCCTGTGCGCAGGTCGCGATCAAGGTCTCCGTAAGCTCCATCATTCCTTTGTAATCAGTATAGGCCTGATAAAGCTCAAGCAGCGTAAACTCAGGATTATGCTTAATAGACATACCCTCATTGCGGAAGGTTCTGCCTATTTCGTATACTCGCTCAAAACCACCAACGATCAATCTCTTGAGATAAAGCTCAGGCGCTATCCTCAGATAGAGATCAATATCCAGCGCGTTGTGATGAGTAACAAACGGCCTGGCTGAAGCACCACCTGGAATCGTATTAAGTATAGGGGTCTCAACCTCGATGAAATCACGATCATCCAGCTGGCGGCGCAGAGATCTGATGATACGGCTGCGCTTCTCAAAGGTATCCTTAACCTCAGGATTAACGATCAGGTCCAGATAACGCTGGCGATAACGTGTGTCCATGTCCTTGAGGCCATGGTACTTCTCAGGCAGCGGCCGCAAGGCTTTTGCCAGGAGCACATATGCCTTGGTCTTGATAGATATCTCACCGCGCTGCGTGCGGAAGGCTTCACCCTCAACGCCGACCAGATCACCGATATCTAGTCTCTGCCATTCACTGTATGCTTCCTCGCCGAGCTCATCGATCTTTGTGAAGAGTTGAATCCTGCCCTTACGATCTACCATATCGCAGAAGCTTACCTTACCCATACCGCGCTTACTCATAATACGTCCGGCCAGTGTTACATGCTGACCTTCCATAGCTTCGAAGTTGTCTATTATATCAATACTGTGATTGCTGACCTCAAACTGAACCTGCTCAAAAGGATCCCTGCCGGCCGCTGCCAGCTCCTTAAGCTTAGCCAGTCTCACCCTCATCTGCTCATGCATTTCCTGCTGATTAGCAGCAGCATCATTGTTATGATCAATTTCCGGCTTATTTTCGCTCATGTAAATCCTCCAAATTATCTAAATCATGGCAAAAGGCACCGATCGCGGGAGCGTATCAGTGCCTGGTTATCAGACCAACAGCTCCTGACTCTGGAGTCAGGATGGTTTAGCGATCTTGATGATCTTGTAGTTTAAGGTACCCACAGGTGTATGTACACCGACGACCTGGCCCTTTTTCTTGCCCATGATAGCCGCGCCAACCGGTGATTCACTTGAGATCCTGGATTCGAAGATATTCTCTTCCTTGGTGCCAACCAGAATATAGTCGACTTCTTCCATAGTATCCTCATCGCGAATAGTAACCTGTGAACCGAGGCTGACCTTGGTTTTGCTGATCTCATCCTCATCGATGACACGAGAATTCTTGAGAATATCCTCGATCTCGACGATTCTCATTTCATTCTTAGCCTGAGCTTCCTTGGCATCGTCATATTCCGAGTTTTCGGAAATATCACCCAGATCTCTGGCTTCCTTAAGACGCTCAGCGATCTCAGCGGCAACTGATGTTTTTCTCTTATTCAGCTCATCATGCAGTTTCTGCAAACCATCATGTGTAAGTTCATATACTTTTCCGGCCATTTTCATGTCCCCTTTCACTAGTCAAGATGTTATTATACCAGTCACTGTCAAGTCTGAACAGTCTTAGTTAGACATCAGCCGCGACGTTCGCTTTCCTTCTGAATGACATCATGCGCGCCGCCTTCTACAATACTTGTAGCGGAGACAACGACCAGACGTGCTTTTTGCTGAAGCTCTTCAATACTAAGCGATCCACAGGCACACATAGTGGCTTTGATCTTAGCCATCGAAGTGTCAAGATTATCCTTCAGCTTGCCGGCATAAGGAACATACGAATCCACACCTTCTTCGAAGGCCATCTTACCACCGCTGCCGCCATCATCATAACGTTGCCAGTTGCGGGCTCTGTTTGAACCTTCGCCCCAGTATTCTTTTACATAGGTACCATTTACCATAAGCTTCCTGGTCGGGCTCTCATCGAAGCGGGCAAAGTATCTGCCCAGCATGATAAAATCAGCGCCCATAGCCAGAGCCAGTGTCATATGATAATCATATACGATGCCGCCATCTGAACAGATTGGCACATAGATACCGGTTTCACGGTAATAATCATCTCTGGCCTTGGATACGATTTGAACCGCTGATGCCTGACCGCAGCCGATGCCCTTCTGTTCTCTTGTGATACAGATCGAACCTCCGCCGATACCTACCTTGACGAAATCAGCTCCTGCGTCAACAAGATAGCGGAAGCCCTCGGCGTCAACAACATTGCCTGCGCCGACCATAACGCTGCTGTCATATTCCTTGATCCATTTAAGAGTCTCGGACTGCCATTCGCTGAATCCATCAGAAGAGTCAATGCAGAGTACATCAGCTCCAGCATCGATCAGTGCTGGAACCCTATCCTTATAGTCGCGGGTATTTATACCTGCACCGGTGATCAGCCTCTTATGATGATCAAGCAGCTCTGTCGGGTTTTCCTTATGCTCATCATAGTCCTTGCGGAACACAAGACCTACCAGGCGGCCGTCATCACTTACTATCGGCAGCTGATTGATCTTATGATCCCAGATTATATCATTCGCTTCACTAAGAGTTACGCCTTCCTTCGCATATACCAGCTGATCAAAGGGCGTCATGAATTCTTTTACCTTGGTGGATGGATCAGTACGGGATATTCTATAGTCACGGCTTGTTACTATACCCAGAAGCTTGCCATTTGCTGTTCCATCGTCAGTAATCGGCACAGTTGAATGTCCTGTTCTGGCTTTGACCGCGAGGATATCCTCTAGTGTTGCCTCTGGTGTAAGATTGCTGTCACTTGGCACAAAACCTGCCTTGTATTTCTTAACCTTACGAACCATCGCTGTCTGATTCTCAATTGACTGCGATCCAAAGATAAATGAAATACCACCGCTTCTTGCCAGGGCTATCGCCATTCCGTCGTCAGATACTGCCTGCATAACAGCAGATACAACTGGAACATTGATTTTCAGGCGACTCTCTTCAACACCCTTGCGATACTTAACAATAGGCGTGCTCAGGTTGACATTGTCAGGAGTACAATCTCTGCTTGTCAGATTTGGTATCAGCAGATACTCACTGAAGGTTCTTGATTCTTGTTCAAATATCTGTGCCATTTCTACCTCCTAGACTTAGGCTCTGTTTCTTTTATAATCCAAAGCCGCACGTACGAAGCTCTCAAATAGCGGATGTGGTTTAGTGGGTCGTGATTTGAATTCAGGATGATAGATAACACCTACAAACCAAGGATGTGCGGGATACTCAACTGCTTCAATCAGGTTGTCCTGGTGGATACGGCCGCTGAATACCAGTCCTGCCTCCTCAAGACGATCAATATATTCTCCGTTAAACTCACGGCGGTGATGATGCCTCTCTGAGGCCTTGCTGCTGCCGTATATCTCAGCTAGCATTGTGCCTTCAGCGATCTCAAACTCATAAGCACCTCTGCGCATCGGCAGATCTGCGGTACAGCTTACCTTGCCATCATAATCAGGCAGAATAAACAGCTCAGGTCCGTCCTGCTCTGCTTCACCGCTATGTGCGTCCTTGATTCCGGCAAGATTTCTCGCAAGCTCAACAACAGCCATCTGCATACCAAGACCAATTCCGAAATAAGGAATTTTGTTTTCTCTTGCATATCCTGCTGCCAGGATCATGCCATTCATGCCACGCGGCCCGAAGCCTCCGGGAACTATGATCGCATCGACTCCATTCAGATGAGCCTCAGCTCCATCCTTCTCGATATCCTCGCTGCTGACCCAGCTAAGCTTGGTGCCGGTTCCTTTGGAAATTCCTGCATGCTGCAGAGCCTCTGCTACACTTATATAAGCATCATGCAGAGAAACATACTTGCCTACCAGGGCAATGTTAAGATCACGTCTGATCAGTGAGTGCTTTTGAACAAGCTGCTGCCAGTCGGACAGATCAGGTTCAACGAACTGAGCGAACCCAAGCTTACGACAGACGACCTTGGCCAGGCCCTCATCCTCCAGGACGAGCGGCAGCTGATATACAGAGTCAATATCCAGATTTGGTATGACACAGTCGCTGTCAACATTACAGAACAAAGCGATTTTCTCACGAATGCTCTTATCGAGCTCCATCTCACTTCGACAAACCAGAAC
>CAZSLR010000109.1:0-6868 GCA_964607635.1 uncultured Oscillospiraceae bacterium | reverse complement strand
GCCATGATCATTGTAAAAAACGGCTGACGCATTTTCCAGTTATAGGCTACAAGTCCAAAAGCTGTCAGTGCTGAGAAATAAATTGTCAAAGCAGTCGCACTAATGGATATAACCATAGAATTCATGAAGCCAACAACAGGATCAAAGGTCTTACCTGTAAGAACCTCAAAATTGCTCATGAGGAAAGTAGAAGGCAATAGTGACAGGGATCTCTGCTGAATCTGAAACGTACTTCTTGTTGAATTGACAAGCATTATAATGAAGGGCAGAAGGCTCATAATAGTAAGGAAGATCAATACAATATACGCAATCGTTTTGAAAGATACGCGTCCAAAGGTTGTAGATTTTCTCATGACTTCGCCTCCTTCATCGATTTTTTATAATCCTTGAGCATTTGCTTACGTGCTTTGCGGCTCGCTATCGCGTCTTTGTCCCTCATCATGAAAAAGAGGATTGATGAGAAGAACGCTATAATAGCAAACATTATCATGCTGGCCGCAGATGCTCTGTTATACATATAACTGCCGCTGAAAGCCTGATTGTATATAAACAGGTTCGTAACCAAGGTCGCGCTATCCGGTCCGCCATTCATAAACAGCTTAGGGATATCGAACATGTTCAGACCACCGATCAAGCTTGTAACCAGAACGTACAGTAGAATTGTCTTGAGGTTGGGAATCGTTACCCTGAAAAACATTTGAACAGAATTGGCGCCATCACACTCAGCAGCCTCATATATTTCAGGGCTGATACCCAGAACACCTGAAATCAGAATCAGCATTGTGTAGCCATACCACATCCAGAACTGAATGAAGGCAACAATGTATCGAGCTACATTCTTCTTAATCAAGAAATTATATGGCTCATCGACTATGCCCAGTCTCTGTATCAGGTCATTTACCGGGCTCATTGGATATTGGAAAAGCGAATTGAAAAGAATAGCGATCGTTGCGGCTGTAATTATATTAGGCATATAGAAAACAACCTTGAAGAAACCTTGTCCAGCAAGCCTGGATCCTCTAGATGTGAACCATGCTGTCAGCAAAAGAGCTAAGCCGATCTGTGGTATGAAGTTTACGATCCAGATACGTGCTGTATTTGTCAATGAAGTTCTAAAAGAGGGATTGTTCAGAATCAATTTGAAATTGGCAAAGGGATCCTCCAAAAACTGAAAATCAACCTTGCCTAAGCCCTTCAGATCAGTAAAGCCAATTATGGCTGTATATATTGTTGGATATAAGTTGAAAATGAGAAATGCCACTATAAACGGAATGCTGAATATATAACCATACTTCGCATTGCTTATTCCTCTGCGGCTTTTCATGAGAGCTCACTCCTTCCAGCGTTTTTGTTTAGAACGACAGGGATAGGGGGACGGCAGGAACGCCATCCACCTATCCGTATAACTAGTCGTTATTTACGTCGTTCGCTTATTGATGATAATTACTCGACGGTTACGTCAAGATTGTCAGCAACAGTCTGCTTGAAGTCTGCGATTGCTGCATCACGATCTTTTTCTCCTGCAGCGTAAGCACGGACCTGATCACGCCAAGCTGTATTGATTGTTTCGTCGTACTGTGTCAGGTTTTTGCCGTTTGCAAAAGCATTGGCAGGAATGAATACATCGAACATATTCTGACCACCGAGGAAGTCCAGCTCGCCATTGCTCTTAGCCATAACTGTACCAGAAGCAACTGAGTCCTTTGTTCCGCCTTCACCGTTCAGAGTTCCGTTAGCCCACATATACTGGAGGCCTTCTTCTGAACTGTCAAGTGTGATCCACTCAATGATATCTTTTACAACTTCTTTCTTGGAAGTGTCTTTGTTAGCCAGCAGCCATGTGCCGCCCCAGAAGAAGCCTACAGGTGGTTCTGCAACTGCCCAGTCACCATATGTGCCTTCGCCAGGTGCTTCGCCGCCGCTGTTTCCAGCCATAACATAGTTGATAAGCCATGCAGGTCCGAAGAAACCAAATACAGGTTTCGGGCCTTCACCCTTCATGTCAGCAAACCAAGGATCCTGCCAGTCAGTTGTCTCGTTGCTCCAGCCGTTATCTTTTAGATCTTTGGAGATGTCAAGGAATGCTTCACGGTTAGGATCGAGGTTCAGCTTACCGTCTACGACCCAGCCCTTTTCAGAACTGTTCTCAACTGCGTGCCATACGTCGCCGTCGCCAGATACGATTGAAATACCTTTTGCAGCGAGCTCTTCAGCTGCTTTGAAGAATGTCTCCCAGCCTGGTCCGACTTTCTTAGAAATTTCTGCCGGATCGTCTGTGCCCCAAACTTCTTTAGCCAGCGAACGACGATAGATGAAAGCGCCGCCTGTTGCCTGGTAGCCAAGTCCAACGAGCTTGCCGTCAGTATTGGTGCCGATGTCGACAGTGTACTGAGCGATGTCAGCTTCTTCTAGCTTAGCAGCTACGTCGATGCCGAGATCTTCATAAGGCATTGCGAACTGAGATGCATCGCCCTGTGAATATTTAAGAATGAAAGCTGCTTCTGCAGTATAGATGTCAGGAGCGTCAGCGCCGCCGCCGGCCAGAGCCTGGTCGAGTGCTGGCTGATAAGCGCCGTCTGTTGTAGCGATGATAGTAGCATTCAGTTCGTACTTCTCAGCTACTTCTGGATGGAAGTCGAGGTATCTCTGGATCATTCCAGGAACTTCGTCAGTAAATGCATAAAGGTTGATTTTTTCCTTTGCTCCACCAGAAGTTGTTGTTTCATCAGGAGCTGCTGTCGTTGTTGTCTCGCCGTTGTCAGCGGGAGCTGCTGTTGTCGTTGTGGTATCAGTTCCGCCGCCGCAGGCAGCCAGTCCGATGACCAGAACGAGAGCTAATAGCAATGATAGTGCTTTTTTCATGTTCGTTCCTCCATTTTTTTCTTTTTTCCCTCGCTTTGCTGAATGCTGGCACACACAGCAAGGTGGGTAAACGAGGTTAACTAACCTTGACTCTATTTTCACGTTCGAAACGTTTAGACTCAAGTCACAAAACAACTAATCTTATCGCTTTCATTTTGTGCAATATGTCATACATGTAAGATTATTATCTTTTTCTAAAACGGTTTCAGTAATTGTTTGTTCACACATTTTATAACATGTTCACAAAGCTGTTTGTTTGTTAAAGCCTGATACTAATACGTTTTCGATAAATATATAACAGGCTGTTTGCTTGTTCAAACAGCCTGTTATCATTGCTCCAGATGATGTTATTGTCGTGAGAATTGTAATATTTTACTTCGAGTCATTTTTGAGCTCATTTTCAATTGTTGAGAAATATTTTTTCTTGAGAAGGGTAGAACCGCCTCGAGCTGCCAAAACACTCAACTCTCTTTTGTCATATTCGGTACGGAAAATTCCGCTATGCGGGTAATACCTGAATTCCTGAAGTTCCTTAGTCAGGCACTGGTCGAAGTAATTATCTGCATAGGCGAAATCGCCCAAAAATATAACTATGTCAGGATTATATGAGAGCGTAATATTGTGAAGCGCGATCGCGAATCTGTGTGCTAGATAGGCAACAGCTGCTCTGGCAGCTTCATTACCCTGCTCAGAATACTCAAACAATTCCGGGAATGTGATACTCTCGGCTAGCTTCTCTTCGCCCCTGTCGACCAGGATCTTTTTAACTCTGGATATGCTAACCATGATTTCCAAACAGCCCTTCTTACCACAGTTACACACTACTGGATCAGAATCACTGATTGTCATATGTCCGATCTCGCCAATCAGTGAGTCCTTGCCATTCATAACATGACCATTATCGATCAAACATGCAGATATGCCCCAGGTGGTGAATATGGTCATAACTCTTTGCCTGCTTAACTCTGGCCAATCAAGAAGAGTTGCCCTGCCGACTGCCTTGCCGGCATTCTCAACATAGCAAACAATCTTACTGCCAAAAATTCTACGCAGGTACTTCTCCAGATCAATATTACTTCCCCACCCCGGAGACTGAGAATTGTACAACAACTTGTTTGATTTATAATCAACAGTACCTGCTGTTGATAATTCAACACCATAGACATGCTTGAAATCCAGACCCTCCTCAGCCAGGTAGTCCTTCAATATCTTCTTGAGATACGTGAAAACTCTATCCAGATCCTCTTCAAGCTCATGGTCATAGTGTTTTACGTTATATACATCACCAACCAGATATGACATAGCAAGTGTAACGCGTCCAGGCCAGAGCGCAATACATACGATCGGTCTACGGTCAGCCAGCGTGAAGCACTCAGGCTTCTTGCCACCCATACGTGAGGCTTCCGCTAGTCCTGCCGACCTCAAAATGCCGCCATCACAAAAATACTGGAGCGTTCGCATAATCGTAGGCTTACTGATGCCGGTCGCGGACTGAACATCCATCGCGGTCCTTTTCTCTCCAGTCTTGAAGACATCAAGAATACGCTGTCTGTTAAGCAGCTTGATATCCGCAGGAGATGCAACCTTATCGACCTGAGTCTTTCTTACCATTTCACGCCTCTTTTTTATCAAGACTTTTAATATGTCTGTGACAATTTCCTTTGTACCATATTATCACTGAATTTATAATCAGACGATATGCACAAACAGCACCATTATTTGTCATAGCGAATGGTTAAATTCCATAATTACTATAAAACGTCCATGTTGAACGAAACAGTTTTAGTCTATCATAAGAATCGTCCGGACAAGAAAAATATCGGGAGCTTGGAACAGATATCATTACATGGAGGAATAATACATGTTGAAAAGAATTACTGCTATATTAGGGGCTACTGAAGATGAAACGGCCAGAAGCAACAAAATAAAAGCAATCGCCAGGCCTGACATCGCACGAAAAAAGCTTTGTTAATCGAGGTAGAACCACGTCTGCTTGTATTAATCAAATGCTCATCTGCCTTACTTGGAAATCTCTTCTATTTTATCACAAAGACACAGCAGATAGCACTTATACAGGAGTCGGCGCCTTGGCAAATACCACCTAGATCGGCAGCTGCTTGCGTCTAAATATAATCATCGAGGCAGCAAACAGTATCAGTGCGATAGATAAGTAGATCAGATTGATCATCCAGTCAACATCCCCTCTTACCAGATCGATCGGATCATACCAGCCGTAAAGAGAAAATTTCTTAAGAATTTCAAGATCACTTGATGTACCGCCCAACATGTTGAGCAACAGAAAGGTTATCGGCAGGCCAGCACCGAATCCCGAAGAGAAGCTGCTGTCGTTAAACAGACAAGAGAAGAAGAAACAGATCATCATCACTGCCATATTTACCAGCATAGTTGTGATATTCAACTGAAGAAACCGATCTATTTCCAGCAAGCGGGGATGCAGTATTTCGCTGGTAGCAACTCCAACACCAAAAACCGCGGCGAACAGCACAGCCGTCGATAACAGCGCGTACAGGCCCTGTGTGAAGATGATCTTTGAACGCGAAACAGGAGTTGATAAATAGCTGGCAAAAGACCCGTTATCGACCTTCTTCGCGACCAGACGGTTACCCAGAATTATACAGTAGACCATCGGGAACCCAAACATCAGCAAGCCATAGAGCCAGCTGGCCAAATAGCTTGTAAGATCCGTCACTAGCTGAGAGAAGCCCATCGCGGTCATAAGATCAGGAGGAAAGAGCTCAAGCATCGAGGTGATCGCTTCCATATCATCAGGATCAAACATCGCGATCATAATCGTAATATACATTGTAAGAACACCGAAGAATATCAGCAGCAGAGACCAGTTTTTCTTAAAGGTATGTTTAAACAAAGCAATACTCATCAGACCTGCCCTCCCTTCTGATAAAAACGCATGAACAATTCCTCCAGAGTCTGGCTGTGCTGACTTAGATCATTTATGCCAAACTCTGAGATCGTTTTTACAAACTTATCAACTGAATCACCCTGAACCATTACGACCAGACCATCCTGCTCATCACTGTAATCAGATGTGAAGCCCGCCTCAGCAAGGGCTTGTGCAAGCGCTTCCTGCTCGCCTGAACGAAGCACATATTTTCTTAGGCGGCTGCTCTGGAGCTCAGTCGCGGAGGCAGTGTGAATAATTCGGCCATCTCTGATTATCAGAACATTGTCACAGGTTTTCTCAACCTCTTCGAAGCTATGACTGGACATCAGTATCGTTTTGCCATCTGCGCGTTCCTTACGAATCAGTTCGACGAATCTATTCTGCATCAGAGGATCAAGCCCACTCGTTGGCTCATCAAGAATCAGAACCTCCGGGGCATGCATAAACGCAGCGACAATTCCCAGCTTCTGCTTCATGCCTTTTGAGAACTTGCTGATCTTGCCTCTGGGATCAAGCTCAAACATCTCGAGCAGTTCATTCTGACGCTGACCTGTGCCACCGTTGCCACCACCACGCATATCATGAATAAGCCGAAGATATTCATCACCGCGCATATTGTCAGGAAATGTGATCTCACCAGGGATGTATCCAAGGAATCTTTGTATCTCCGGTGCATGCTCACGGCAATTCAAACCGCGAATCGAGCATGATCCACTGTCAGAATGCATGAAACCAAGCAGCGCTCTTATAGTTGTTGTCTTACCCGCACCGTTCGGGCCTAGATAACCAACAACCTCACCCTCATCAATCCGAAAATTAAGCTCAAACACACCCTTACCGCTAGGATATGTCAGTGTCAAATTCTGAACATCGATCATAGTGTCGCAATCCTCCCGTCAATAGTACAACGCCGAAGAGTCTTCACTGAAAATATTATGCCTCATGACCGGATTTGTAAATCAGCAGCAGCAAATAAACACACAACCATCCTGGCAAAAGCCAAGCCAATACTGTAACTATGTCGATTTTCGCACAAGCCGATATCTGTTATTATGTTCGCAACACAGTTTTACAGGAGAAAAA
>CAZSLR010000108.1:2143-7093 GCA_964607635.1 uncultured Oscillospiraceae bacterium | reverse complement strand
ATTTTACTGCTTCATTATCATCAAGTATGGCAAACAGCTCAAACAATGAGCATGGTTATTCTGGCGCTAGAACAAAATCCAGCACAGACAAAGATGCTGTTTGAGAATGATCAGATCAAGCAAATAATCCGCAGTTATCGTCCGGCAAGTCTAAAGGGTAAAGAAATTAGGCCAAGTGGAAGAAGCAAAGCTCAAAGCAAGAGAAAAATCTAGTACGGCAGGATATTGACAGATAAATATGACAGAAGCCTTGTAGAATTTTAGTAGTACGGAAGAATTTGAAGGAGTAATTATGGGTTTTGAATTTGTAAAGCGAATACCAACAACTGAAGAGATCATCGCAGAATATCCGATAAGCAAGGAGCTGTCTGATATCAAGCTGGCACGAGACAATGAGATCAGTGCTGTGTTGACAGGCAGATCAGAAAAGTTCCTGTTAATTATTGGTCCATGTTCGGCAGATCATCCTGATCCTGTTCTTGATTATGTCAGCAGGCTAGCTGCTGTACAGCAGAAAGTGTCAGACAGATTGATCCTGATCCCAAGAATATATACAAACAAGCCGAGAACGACTGGTGATGGCTACAAGGGCATGATGCATCAGCCGGATCCTGAGAAGGACCCTGACATGGTTGCAGGTCTGATCGCACTAAGGCAGATGCATTTAACCTCGCTGGAGCAGACCGGATTAACAGCTGCCGATGAAATGCTCTACCCGGAGAACCATACTTACCTGGCCGATCTTCTAAGCTATGTAGCGATTGGAGCGCGATCTGTAGAAAATCAGCAGCATAGACTTACAGTCAGCGGCATAGATATTCCGGCCGGAATGAAAAATCCGACCAGCGGCGATCTGAATGTTATGCTGAACAGTGTTTATGCCGCGCAGCATGGTCATGTTTTCAAGTATCAGGGCTGGCAGGTGAGTACTTCTGGCAATGAGCTGGCTCACACAATTCTTAGAGGCTCTGTTGACAGTCAGGGCAAGAGCATTCCAAATTATCATTATGAGGATCTACATACGCTTGCGAGCTTATATACTGAGAGAATGCTTCAGAATCCGGCCTGCATCATCGATACCAATCATGCCAATTCCAACAAATCATATGCGGAACAGCCTCGAATCGCAAGCGAGGTTCTGCACAGCCGCAGGCTTTCGCCAGAAATTAAAAATCTGGTAAAAGGCTTGATGATCGAGAGTTACATTGAGGAAGGATCTCAGAAACCCGGCGAGCATATTTATGGCAAATCGATTACTGATGCTTGTCTGGGCTGGGATGATACCTATAGATTAATTATGAACATTGCCGACAATGTCTGATACTCGTGTTTATGTTTATAACATGACAGTTCTGCCGGTATTTGGGAACGAGGCTTGACGCGTAAGCTTGGACGAAGTGGAAAGGATTACAACTATGGAGCAAAAAGCACTCGATCTGATGGAGAGCATCCGGCACAACATCGGACATGTTATGGTTGGGAAACAACAGGCAATCGATCTGATTTTGATCGCTTTGTTATCAAAAGGACATGTCCTGTTGGAGGACATTCCGGGGATTGGCAAAACTACACTGGTATCAGCCTTATCTCGAACATTAGGCTTAAGCTTCCAGCGAATCCAGTTTACGCCAGACATTATGCCGTCTGATATCACAGGATTTGATATGTTTAATCAAAAAACCGGTGATTTCGAATACCGTAAGGGTATGATCATGAATCAATTGGTTCTGGCTGATGAAATTAATCGAACCTCACCCAAAACACAATCAAGCCTGCTTGAGGCTATGCAGGAAAACCAGATATCCGTAGATGGCAGAACATACTATCTGCCTCAGCCGTTCATGGTGTTAGCAACGCAGAATCCGATTGAGCAGATTGGCACATACCCTCTGCCGGAAGCTCAGCTGGACCGGTTTATGATGCGTATATCTCTCGGTTATCCTAATCTGGAAGAGGAGATGGAGATCTATAGCAGGTTTTCCGCTAATTCTCCTTTGCACAAGCTTGAGGCCGTCGTTACCTGCGAACAGATAATCTGGCTTCAGGAACAGGTGCAACAGGTTTTTTGCAGTGAAGCGATTAAGCGTTATGTCGCTTTACTAGCTGATGCCAGCAGGAAGCATCCTGACCTGCTGCTGGGCCTGAGCCCAAGAGGTGCACTTATGCTTCTGCTGACCGCAAGAAGCAGAGCTTTCTTACTTGGCAGAGATTATGTGCTGCCTGAGGATGTTCAGAGTATGTTTGAGCCGGTTCTGGCCCATCGACTTCTGCTTAAGCCAGAGAGTAGATTGAAGAGAAGGACTGTTCCTGACACCTTACCGGAAATTCTCCAGAGCGTCGCGATTCCAAGATCATGATGACCAGACGACTGATCAGCTGGCTGATTGCCTGCATAATAATATTCTGGGTATTGGTTTATACCGGCTTTTACCAGTTATTATTTGTTTTGCTTGCAGCAGCCCTATTGCCATTTTCGGCTTTGGCTTTCTATCTGCCTGCCTGGAAACGGGTTTCTGTTAAGCAAAATCTTATAAGTCCCGTGGTCGAGAGAGGCGAGAAGGCGCAGCTGGAACTGCATGTTAATAATCCGTCATCATATTATTTCCCTTATGTATCAGTAATTTGCCCCTGGCAGGATGAAGCTGGAAGTAAAAAAATAATCAGAAGATCATTCATGCTGCGTCCGCATTCATCGCTTCAGGTCATAATACCGGTGCAGGCCTATCATTGCGGAGTTTATAGTATTGGAGCCGCGAGAATGTCGCTGAGAGACGCATTCGGTTTTTTCTATTGGCAGAAGCATGGTTCTACTTTTTGGCTGCAGCTTAGACAGCCTCTAACAATTGTTCCTGCTCTACGCCACAATTCCGATTCATGGATCAGTGCACGTGATCTGCCGCAGGCCGGCATTACTGATAGCAGAAAGGTTAGCAATGAGCTGGATGCTCTTGCCAATATCAGAGAATATCGTTATGGAGATCCTCTTAAGCGGATTCACTGGAAGCTGTCGGCCAGGTATGACAAATTAATGGTCAAAGAGTATGAGGATCCACGGAAACGATTTATTTGCTTTTCTGTTGATCCTGCAAGACCTGACGATAGTAAGCTGGCTGTTAATGTCCATGATTGGCAATTAGAAGCGTCTGCGTCTGTTATGCATAGCTTCCTTCAGGAGAAGAGGCATGTTAGGTGGCTGGATTCATACAATGAATGGCAGATAAGTGAGGCTGAAAATCTTGACCAATTTGATCTGATCAGACAATCGATGGCTCATCAGCGTTCAAATGACTACAAATGGACTGACCATTTGGATATTTCAATGGAAAAGGGACATGCTGAGTTATTAGTTCTTACATCATGGCAGATAAGCGAAAGCATTATTGACTGGCTTGAGAATTATGCTGCTGCAGGCGGGCGGGCGATTTATCTTTTGTTGAAAATAGAAGCTAATACTGATGATTCCGATAATGATAAGGAATTGAAAAATCGAATTGAGAAATTGGGTGTCAGAGTCGCAGAGATCGATATAACGGAGAAGTAATGACAAGCTGGAAGAGATTGCTGAAAATCGGCTCACATAAGCCGGACATAGAGAAAACAGACGAGGATAAGCGTGATAAGCTTACTTCTAAGCATTTTGCAGGTATCGGCATCAGACTTTTGCTGGCGATTTGCTTCAGCCTGATCATGACATCACTGGCCTTGGATTTTTCAAAAATAGAATTTGAACTATTGCCGCAGATTGGTGTAACCTTCGGCGTTATTATTTTTTTAGCTGCTATAACATGGTTCTGGCAGGCATTCTTAATTATATTAGGTTTGATAGCCTCCGTATTCGCTGTGTTCTGGGCTACCGGAAATTTTGATTTAGAGTTGTTCTCGGAGTGGCTTGAATACCCGTCGTTCTGGTTTGAGGAAGCGTTCTACTGGCTCATCGTTCAGCCAAACTATTTCCCGATCGAGACATTACCGATACTTGGTCTTGTACTGGGGGTATTAATAGCTGTTGGCTGTTATTGGCTGGTTGCGAGAACATGCCACCCTTGGTTTATGCTGCTTGTGTTGATCGGTGTTTTATTCGCACGACAGGCACTTGAATACAATACTGCCTTTATTGCTGCTATAACAGGATTTATTGTTGTATTCCTGGCTTTTGCGCTTAAGCAGCCTGGCTGGAATAGGAATACACGGCCTAGGCTTATTACAATTCAAGCTCCGCTTAGCGGTTATTCCTTGCTGCCGGTTCTATCGGCTGTTCTGGCTGCAGCTATCCTGGCTCAGGTTGTTTCACCTGCTGTTATTACTGCAGTTAAGAGGCCACAGCACTGGGAGGATCTGGTCTCAATGCTAACGATTCCAGGTATGAAGGGATCTGGTCCCGGAACTGAGTTCAGTATTGGAACTGCAGGCTATTATCCACTTAATAATAGACTTGGTGGTTCAGTTAATCTAAGCGATGAACCTGTTTTTTCTGTTAATGGTCCAGCCTCTGATATGCTGTTCAAAGGCGCTGTAAGCATGAATTACAGTGGAAATAGTTGGGAAAGACTGCCGCTGAATTATGGCATGGGCTTCAATGATCCGTTGTACTACCAAACTCGTGAAAGTGTGTTAGGATTTACAGATTATTTTAAATTGTCTGGAGTCATTTTTAACGGCAATATTACAATCGATAGAGCAGTATATGCTGATGACATGCTTGAAGAGCTAGAACAACTATTGGATGCTGATGGACAGCTTAATGCCGGCAGCATTGAGTCAAAGATATATGAAGTTAATTTCATTAAGCAAGGCTTCAGATCAGTATTTTATCATGGGGCGCCTATGGATGTTATTCTTGATCTCGAGAGTGACGCTTCCGCGCAAGGCTTTGACCTGTTTTCAGAGCTGGTAGAGTTTGATCCTACGTTATATTTTAACGAGGGTGGTTCAATTTTTACAACTACACCT
>CAZSLR010000108.1:0-2133 GCA_964607635.1 uncultured Oscillospiraceae bacterium | reverse complement strand
ACACCTTTTTCACCAGGTCAGGGTTATCAGGTCGTTGCTATGGATAGAACAATTAATGAAGAAACTTTTGCTTTCTTGTATAGATTGCTTTATGGCATTGATACCTCAGAACTGGATTTTAACGCTGAGGATGTGGCATCAAGTGTAGGGGATCACAGATATTTACAGGTGCCTGATCTACCCGAATATGCTTATAACGGCTCGTTAGCTGTTCTTGCGCGAGAGCTGATCGCTGATAAGAGAAGTCAATATGACAGGGCAAAAGCAATTGAGGCTTATCTTAGAGCTTCGGCAGATTATTCCTTGCGTGTTGAGATGCCACCGGAAGACAGAGAGTTTGTCAGCTGGTTTCTAGAACAGAAGGAAGGTTATTGTGTTTATTTCGCGACAGCGCTTACAATGCTTTGCCGATTAGCCGGTATCCCGGCACGCTATGTCGAGGGATACTATGTGCCTGTCGGTGGGGATAGTCCGACAATAGAAGGAAATATTGACATAAGCGAGAGAGTTATTACCGGTCAGCAAGCTCATGCCTGGACTGAGGTCTATATTGAAGGCATGGGTTGGATGACAATGGACGCGACACCTGGAGGCGGAACAGCTGCCGCCGTGCAGATCGAGCAAGATCGTAATAATCCTTATCCGAATTTCGCTACGCCGACACCATTTCCGGATAATATTCAAAATAATAACAATAATCGCAATGACTTGACTGATTCTGGTAATGACTGGTCAAGTATAATTAGAAAATTTGCCTTGGCTGTAATGCCTTTTGTCATTGCGTTGGCTATCGCACTGATTATTCTATTTGGTCTGAGACTATTGATTTTACGTCTGCGCCGATTGTTTTCTGAGATTTGGTGGCTTGGTAAGTCAAGCAGTGTAAGACTTCGTATTAAGCTTTTACTGACGGCAATTCTGAGGCTGTTGCCTGACCATGATAAGCTCTGGGAAAATGGTCAGGTCTGGTCTGTTTTTGCGGATAACAGCCGTCATTACATTTTTTCAATCAGTAATGGCTCGATCGATGCCCATGAATGGGAGAAGGCTTCGCGTATATTCAACGAAGCCCTCTATAGTGATCATGAGATGAAGGAAAAGCAGTGGAAGCTGGCCTGGCACATTTTCAGCTCAATGATAACAGGCTTGTTAGAGAAAAAAGCTGGTAAATTACGCATATGTATAAAGCTGCTGCCACTGATGACCTATCTTAGAAAATCTGATCAGAAGCAAGGTCTGTTGTGAGTGCGATCACGATTGGGTCTGGTTTTACATTGATAGCAGATCTCATTAGGCAAATGTCCATCCTTGAAATACTGCTCAAGATTATCAAGAGTCGTTTTGGCGATATTTGCTAATGCTTCTTTTGTCAGGAAGGCTTGATGAGATGTAACTATGACGTTTGGCATTGCTACCAGTCTTGCTAGAATATCATCCTGAATTACAATTGACGAGAAATCCTCGAAGAATACATCGGATTCCTCCTCGTAAACATCCAGGCCGGCAGCACCTACCTTGCCGTTTTTCAGAGCCTCAGTCAGGGCATGACTATCTATCAGAGCTCCTCTCGAGGTATTGATCAGCACGACACCGTCTTTTGCCAGCTTAAGAGCCTTATCATCAATGATATGATGTGTTTCCTTAGTGAGTGGGCAATGAAGAGATATGATGTCTGAAGCTGCCAGCAGGTCCTCCAGTGAGACATAATCAATATCGCTGTCGATAGCAGGGAAGAGGTCATACGCTAAAACTCTCATGCCGAAGCCGCGGCAGATATCGATGAAGATCCGTCCTATTTTGCCTGTGCCGATAATACCGATCGTCTTGCCGTGAAGGTCGTATCCAGTAAGTCCATTGAGGCTGAAATTAAATTCGCGCGTCCGATTGAAAGCACGGTGTGTTTTCCGATTAAGAGTTAACAGAAGTGCCATTGCGTGCTCTGCGACCGCATAAGGTGAGTAAGCTGGAACATGTACGATATGAAGCTTACCGTAGGCTGCCTTGAAGTCAACATTATTGTAACCGGCACAGCGAAGTGCAAGTATTTTTATTCCGAAGCTGTTAAGTGTTTCAATAACCTGCTGATCGATATTATCGTTAACGAAGGCAATTACAGCATCAGCGCCTTGCGCT
>CAZSLR010000107.1:0-7134 GCA_964607635.1 uncultured Oscillospiraceae bacterium | reverse complement strand
ATACTAGTACATCGTTCTTTTATTGCCTTTACAATCAACTAACGTTAACCTCGTTCATTTTGAATTTCCAGCGATAGACAATAGGATCTTCATTGACTTCTGCAATATAACAGTATATTCGGTTGATTAGTTCTTCTTTAGTTTTGACTCGGATACCCCGCAAACACACTCGTGCCAGTTTTCCAAAGAAGCTTTCAATCAAGTTCAGCCAAGATCCATGGGTTGGTGTAAAAACAAATTCGAATCGATCCGGGACTGTTGCAAGGTACTTCCGAGTCTCTTTTGATGTATGTATGCTATGGTTATCCAAGATTATTCTGATCTTGTCTGCCGAATCATATTTCTGATCCAAAATCTTGAGAAAGTCAATGAAATCGGCACTTTTATGTGTATCGCTGATCTGCGGAATTATTTCACCTGTTAACAAGTCTATGCCAGCCAGCAAAGATATTGTACCCAACCTCTTGTACTCGCTGTCCCGGGCGATAAACCCATGCTGTTTGGTCGGCAACTGATCTTCTGCTACATTTGCTATAGCTTGTATGCCAGGCTTTTCATCATAAGATAGGGTAATTGTTCGACGTTCTTCTTCGGGCCAGACAATATTACCTTCCTCATCGAACATCAATTCAATTTGCTTATAGACCAGCAGAATATCATGCATCTTGGTTTCAAACTCTGGATCGCGCCTTTCCAGGTAATAGCGAATGCGATGCGGCTTGATTTCCGCTTCATTAAGAATATCCCAGACCTTAGATTTGGCAACATCTTTCAGCTCAGGATAACCTGCTTCCTGACAGGTCTTTTGAATATGCTTCTGCAATTTGGTGGTTGTCCACAGTTCCTGCGGATAACCGAATGTGTTGGGTTTTTGACATGCCATGTTTCTGACCCAGATCTTAGCCTCTTCGCCGATGACGGCAGGTCGTCCAGCTCGATAATTATCCGCCAAGGCGTACTCCCAGCCAGCTTCACCAAATTTTTTCAAGCAGAGTATAACCGACGGGCGGCTCAGTCCGACCACTTTTGCTACCTTAGTCTGTGTTACACCGTCAGCTGAAAGCAACAATATTCTGGCTCGCTGCACCCGGCGCGCTTCTTCAGTTCGTGTATTGGCTATCTTCTGCAATGCATTACGTTCCGCTTCTGAAAGGATTATTGGTTCTGCTTTTCTCATGAATACATCCCCCTGTAATGGTCTGTATTCATTGTAATCCTTATAAAATTATTTGTATATCTATTTCAAGAACGGTGTACTAGGAGCCGGCGGGTTTTTCCTTAGTCGTTGGATGATCAGGAAAAGATCGGACAAGGTGTCTTTTGCCGGGAATAAATTGCTTGGCAGATCTTGGGGCTGGTTGGTCTGGGGTGCAGCGGGTGCGCTGGCATCGGGCTTGGCCGCTTGGTCGTCAGGGATACCGAGGGCGATCGAATTGGCAGTGGTATTGATGATTCTGGCTTGTCTATCTACGGTAGATGGGCTGATCAGAAAAATACCAAATGAGCTTCTGGCAGCGTTGCTGGTTTTCAGGTCAGTCCTGATAATCGTAGACGGTGATGGCGGAAGTTTCAAAACGGCTTTGATTGGATTTGCAGCGGGTTTCATGCTTTTTCAGGTGCCGGCTATGCTGGGAATCAGCATTGGCTGGGGCGATGTGAAATACGCAGGTGCCGCGGGATTCTATCTAGGCTTGGCAGGGCTTTTTCAGGCGATTTTGATTATGGCGATCGGCATGGGTCTATATGGTATCTATCTTAAAATTACTAAAAAGGGAAACCTTAAGACCAGAGTGCCGATGGGACCGTATCTCTCACTTGGAATGATGCTTGCTATCTTGTTCCCAATTGTGAACGAAGCAGCGAAAACTATTTTACCAGGAGGATTTTGAAATGAAAAATTTTGTAAGAATACTAAAAGATGAAGACGGCCAGGGTATGGTTGAGTACGGATTAATTCTTGGACTGATCGCGGTTGCGGCTATTGCAGCGATCATCGCTCTTGGACCTAAGATCAAAGCCTTCTTCGAGGGCGCTAATGCAGCTATTGATACAGCACCCTGATAATCAGGATTTAGTTTGAAATGCCTGGCCCGCTGCCTAATCGTCAGGTGGCGGGCTTTTGCAACTATTACAGGAGTAACTAAAATGAAGGCTGCAGTTAAGCGGATTTTCAGAGATGAGCAGGGACAATCGATCGTGGAAGCGGCGATTGTGCTGCCTATTCTTCTGCTCCTTATCTGCGGCATTCTTGATTTCGGCTGGATCTTCTCACATCAGATCATGCTGAACAACGCGGCCAGAGACTCGGCGCGTTATGCGATCGTTAACTACGGTGATGTTGATCTTGAGGCGACTATAACGAGTCGTGTTATCGACAGCGGCACGCGCGGAAGCGCGGATACTATCCAGGTCGATGTTAACTTACTGGCCGATAATGATATTCAGGTAAGTATCCAGCAGGAACTGAAGGTTCTCACGCCTTTGGCCGGGATATTTGTTTCTGATCAGACCGTTACGCTGGAGGCTGAGGCAACAATGTGGGCCGGATAATTATGAGGAAGACAATGCGCAAAAATGAAGAGGGCGCGGCCGCGCTGATCACAGCGGTAATTTTTATAAGCTTGGTTATGATTACCGGGATCGTGATCGACATGGGCAGATTGCATATGGAGACAAGTGAGCTTCAGACCTCAGCTGATGCTGCAGCCTATGCGGCGGCGGCTGTTTTGCCGGTCGCGGAGAGCGATACTGTCAAGTATGCCGAGGCAGTGAGCCTGGCTGAGACCTATGCGCTGAAGAATGGCCATAGTGCCAGTCATGTGTCAAGTGTCAGTCTGGGCACTTCTGTCGGCGGGCAGTTCACATCTGTCAGCGTAGAGCTTGAATCTGAGGTTGATTATCTCTTCGGCAAGGTGTTGGGCCTTGAGAGCAAGGTTGTCAGCAAAAAGGCTTCTGCCGGTTTGCAGGTCATAAACAAATCTACTCAGATGGTGCCGCTTGGGATCACCAGTGACAATCTGCTGAATACTATCGCATATAATGGCGCGCAGAATGTCATCATCAAATACGGTGCCGGCGATGGAGAGACCGGCTTCTACGGCGCTCTGGATCTTGACGGTGTCAAGGGCGGCGGTGCCAACGATTATACTCAATGGCTTAATTATGGATATTACGGATATATAGAAGTCGGCGACATGCTTTATACAGAGCCTGGCAACATGGACGGACCGACGCAGACGGCTTTTACCGATAGATATAACAGATGTACTCATTTCAGCGGCCAGGGCGGCTGCACTACCGAGCATTTTGACACTGATTGCCCGCGTGTAATTTACATTATCGTCTATGACCAGATCAGCAAGGACAGCGTCGTGGTCAGAGGCTTCGCGCCTTTTATCTTGACAGGATTGACAGCGGATGGCGAGATAATTGCTTCGCTGGTCGATGTTCAGTTCAAGTCCGGACAGACTGATGTGCCTGATGCGACGAGCATCAACTACGGGCTCTATGCTGTGAAGCTTATCGAATGATAGCTGACTAGCGAGTTCTGACAGGGGGATCATTACTTGAAGAAGGTATATTTTCTGGCTTTCATCATGGCGGGGATCGTAGCACTAAGTGTCTATGCTTTTGCCAGCCAGCTGCGCGAGAATTCTCAACAAGACGATAGGCCGCGACAAGTAGTTGTTGTGGCCGCTGTTGATATTCCGGCGGACACACTGATTCTCGCGGAAATGGTGACAACGGCCGAGGTGCCTTCAGAAGCAGTACATCCGCAGGCAGTGCGTAGCCTGACCGATGCGATCGGCAAGATCAGTCAGTATCCGATTGCGCCGCAGGAGGCAGTTCTTACTTCAAGACTAAAAGACAGAAGCAGCGAGGCTGATAAGCTCTCCTATGCCCTGCCCTCAGGCTTCAGAGCGATCACCGTAAGCGTCGATAGCACAACTGGTGTGGCCGGTTATCTGACGCAAGGCGACCGGGTCGATCTCGTTGTCAGCAAAGTTATCGATAATATAAGCATCTCGCGCTTCCAGGCCGAGGATCTATTGGTCATACGTCTCGGCGATAAGCGTAGTGACCAGAGTCAGACAATATATCAAAACGTGACACTGGCTGCCACACCAGAACAGATTTTGCAAATTAACCATGCGATTCATAATGGCAGAATTTCCTTCGTGCTGCGCCCGATCACGGACAAGGGCTCAAACAATGTTGAAGCTTATTCTGAAGACAGCGGGCTGATGACCGACGACAACACGGCAGGAGACGCCGGCTCAGGCAAGACTGACGGTGTTTCAGACAGCGGGACAGAGATAACAACCGCAACCGGAGACACAGCCGGCGACACAACAGCATCAGGCGCGGCTGATGGCGCGGACAGCAACGAAACCAGTCAGGAGGCGGCTTGATATGATGCGTTACAAAGTCCTGGCCGTCACCTCCGATGAATCGCTTCGTCTCGAGCTGAAAAACCGTCTCAGCCAGTTCGACAATATCGCACTGGTTGGTTTCGCGGCGGCCGACGCAAGCCTGCATTCGAAGATTCTCGGCTATACTCCCCATGCGGTTTTGCTCTCTCATCAGGACCACAATCCGGAAACCTTCCACATCGCGGAAAATATTTATCAGAGCTTCCCCGGCTGCGCCGTCGTTATGCTGGCTGATCAGGTCGACATCGAAACTGTGCGTCTGGCGATGCAGTCCGGTATCCGCGAGGTTATCGCGCGCGACGATATTGCCGAGCTCGAGAACACATTGTTAAAAGCCGCCCAGCTCGAGCTGTCTCGTGCCGCTGGCAATCGGCCCGATCCAAGAGTCGTGGCTTTTTTCGGCGGACGCGGCGGCGCGGGACGTACGACGTTGGCGATAAACGCGGCAGCGGCGCTGGCACAGACTGGTCAGCGCACGATTCTTATCGATTTGAATCTCTATTTTGGCGATGCCGCGCTGCTTCTTAACATCAAGGCAAAAGACACCTTGTCTGAGCTTGTCCAGGAGAAATCGAGCTTCGGCATCGACGATATCCGTAGCTTCAGCATGCAGCATCCGGCGGGCTTCGGCGTGCTCTGTGCCCCTTCGAGCCCTGAGCATGCGGAATATGTAACAAGCCACCATGTTGAGCTGCTGGTTAATCAGCTGAGGCCTTATTACGACTTCATCATTCTTGATCTGCCCTGCGACCTCAGCGACACAACGCTGACCGCGATCGAGGCCGCGGACGAAATCAAACTGGTCCTGCGCCGCGATCTTACGAGTCTGCGCTCTACCAGGCAGATCCTTGAGCTGCTGCGCACACTGCGTCTGGCGGAAAAAGCAGAGCTGATCCTTAACATGGATCATAAGTCTGTCCTGCTGGCAAAAGACATGGAGAACGTACTGGAGATGACTTTTGCCAGTGTGATCCCTGAGGATCAGAAGACCGCTCGCATCTGTCAGGAAAGAGGCGTGCCTTTTGTCCTCGATCAGGGCAGTCGGCCAATCGCAAAAGCCGTGAAGAGGATGGTGCGGGGCTGGATCGAGCGTGGAGGTAAATCGTAATGGGTCTGCTGATGTTGCACTGTTGGATCGAGCGTGGAGGTAAATCGTAATGGGTCTGCTGAGCAGAATCGAGTCTGTACGTGATGGTGTGCAGACCGATCAGTCGAGTGAGAGGCCGGCGCAATCGACGGCTGCACTGGCGGCGGCCGATCAGCTGAGTCGTGCACGTGAGCGTATAAGGCTCAAGACGATCGAGGCGCTGAATGATAATAGAGAGACCAATGACGCGCAGGTGCGTGAGAAGCTTGAAGAGATAATCGAATCTGAGGCGGCTGAGCTTAGTCGTACCGATAAGGTAAAGGTATCACAGGAGATTTTCGACGATATCATGGGTCTTGGTCCGCTTGAGCCGATTTTGTCTGATCAGGCAGTGACCGAGGTCATGGTTAATGGTATCGATCAGACTTTTATAGAAAAGCGCGGCAAAATCGAGCGTGTTGAGCTGGCTTTTCGCGATAATGATCATTTGATGACTATAATCGACAGGATCGTTTCATCGGTCGGCAGGCATATTGATGAGTCGAGTCCGATGGTTGACGCGAGGTTGAAAGACGGTTCTCGTGTTAATGTTATTATTCCTCCTTTGTCCCTGACTGGTCCGATCCTTACGATCAGGAAGTTTTCCAAGAAACCTTTTACGGCTGATAATCTGATCGATTTCGGGTCACTTTCGCCGAAGATGGTGAGCTTCCTGGAGGCTTGTGTTCGTGGACGGCTGAACGTGATCGTATCCGGTGGAACCGGCAGCGGTAAGACAACACTGCTTAATGTTTTGTCGGGTTTCATTCCGAGTGATGAGCGTATCGTAACTATCGAGGACGCGGCGGAGATTCAGTTGTCACAGGATCATGTAATTACGCTGGAGAGTCGGCCGTCCAATACTGAGGGCCGTGGGCAGGTGACGATTCGTGATCTGGTAAGAAATTCTCTGCGTATGCGCCCTGACAGGATAATTGTTGGCGAGGTCAGGTCAAGTGAAGCGCTTGATATGCTGCAGGCAATGAATACCGGTCACGATGGTTCGCTAACGACAACACATGCCAATACGCCGCGAGATACGATCGCACGTATCGAAACTATGGTCATGATGGCCGGCATGGACTTGCCGCTGATGGCGATTCGCAATCAGATAGTTTCAGCAGTTGATATCATTGTGCAGCAAGCCCGTATGCGAGATGGTGTTCGCCGGGTCACAAATATTACAGAGATCACGGGCATGGAAGGTGATACGGTAACGATGCAGGACATTTTTGTCTATGAAACTGATGGCGCGATGGACAGCACTGGTCATTTCCGCGGCAAATTCCGCAGCACCGGTATTCGTCCACAGTGTGTCGACAAAATCCGCTTGAACGGTATTCCCGTGCACGACGATTGGTTCAGCGGCACATGAGATCGATTTTTCTATCCGGCATCTATCCGGCACTGATGCCGGGGTAGGCACCAGAGAAAGATTGTTTACCCGGCACTATCCGGCATGAGAGACGCAGTGGTCGCCGGAAGACATTTTTCTATCCGGCATCTATCCGGCATGGATGCCGGGGTAGGCACCAGAGACTGATTGTTTATCCGGCACTATCCGGCATGCCGGGT
>CAZSLR010000106.1:0-7178 GCA_964607635.1 uncultured Oscillospiraceae bacterium | reverse complement strand
TTTTTTGCTCCAGACTCATGTCGGAGAAGAAGTTCATATCACGCATTTGTCATCCCCTCCTTCACTTAGTCCTGATGAGAGCGCCAATTGCGTTCACATAAGGCGCTATATCAATATTAGCGCTATTATTCAGCTGACCGATTTTTTGTAATCGATTAACCTGCAGGCCGGTAATATCTGTAAGCTTATTCTCGATATGCGGATAGAGTGAGCCGGTATTATAAATAATCATCGTATCGGCTCTTCTGTTGTCGAGCTTGGTCGCGGCGAACTGAATCGTTCTCTGAATCGCCTCGTTCAGGCTCTGCAGATAGTTCTGACTGAACTCAAGTACATTATTAGGTCCTGGTCCGGTGCCATTCATGATCTCGCTTGAGAAATCAGCATGCTCATATGGTGAACGATGCATATCATTCGCTAGACTGGCCGCCGCCATTCTCAGCTCCTGATGTCCAACCGGCAGCATACGTGATACCACGATCGTCTTGCCATCAGCAACATAGAGGCTGGTACTGTTTTCGCCAAGATCCGCCAGCAGAGTAACTCTGCCTTCCAGCGACAAATCATTGATCTCGCCGGTATCTAGCACCTTGCGCATAGCATTACTGTGAATATCCATGATCGTCGGATTCAGGTTGGCGGCTGATAAAACACCATGCCAGGAGAAAACGACATCACGAGGTACACCAGAGGCCCTGACTTTTACCATTCTTTGACCATCTTCTCCGAGATATTCACCCAGCTCGATATATTCTGTCAGCAAGTCCCTTACGATGCCGGAAGAGCCGTTCATCTCATACTTGACCATGCTCGGCAGCTTCTTCTTATCGATTGCCGGCAGATCAAGATCTCTGGTCATTATGAAGCTGCCATTGATCGTGATGATCGTTTTCTTGGTCTTGGTCGCCATCAGGCTGTGCAGCGACTGGATCGCCTGGATCATGCGATCGCGGCTGGTGACTCTGCCATCGGTCATACAAGGCTCATCAGGCGTATAGGAATAGGCTTTTGTGATATCGAGTATTTTGCCATTCCAGCTGCCCTCGACAGCGTGAAGTGTCTGATTGCTGATATCCAGCGATAAATACATGACGTCTCCTCCTTAGTTATTCACAGGCTGTTCATCAGCCGATATTTCCATAGAGCTGGAACATTGGCATCATGATGGATACGATTATGAAACCAACGAGTACACCCATGACTACGATCATCATCGGCTCTAGCATCGAAACCAGCTTCTTGATCGAGGCGTCAGCCTCTTCATCGTAGAAATTTGCGGTCTTCTCTAAGATATCATCGAGAGCACCGGATTCC
Organism: uncultured Oscillospiraceae bacterium; assembly: GCA_964607635.1. Taxonomy (GTDB): domain Bacteria; phylum Bacillota; class Clostridia; order Saccharofermentanales; family UBA5734; genus JAAYFZ01. Next base: position 5,864 of record CAZSLR010000106.1, on the reverse strand, counting down.
TCACCGATGCCGACCATGTTATAGACCATCGGCGGCAGTTTGTTTATGCGCCTAAGAGCATCCGATAGCTGCAGACCACGGCGGATATCCTCTTTTGAGTTCAGGATATTATCTGCGAAATATTTGTTGCCAAGCACGCGGCTAGTGATCTCTATGCACTGGATCAGCTGAATACCGCTTGACATCAATGTTGACATATTACGAGCGAACCTGCCGCATACTACAGCTGTGATCGTAGGTCCGAGCGCGGGCATCGTCAGCTTGGCCGAATCCCAGGAATATCTGCCCTTAGGCGTTTTCAGCCAGCTGTACATTAAGAATGCAGCTATTCCGATTACAGCCATAATTATGTACCAGTAGTTGACTATGCCATTACTGATACCCATCAGGATCCTGGTTGGCAGCGGCAATGTCGCGCCTGCTTCCTCAAGTAAGCCCACGAATTGCGGCATAACAAAAACAATCAAGCCAATAACAACGATAAAAGTAACAACCAGCAATATAATCGGGTAGATCATAGCAGTCTGGACTTTGTTTCTGGTAATATTTTCCTTCTCGAAATAAACCGCCATGCGGTCCATAACAGTATCAAGCGTACCAGATTCCTCACCGGCCGCGACCATATTGATCAGCAGATCCGGAAATACACCATGCTGTCTGCGAAAGGCCTCTGAGAGCATCTCGCCCTTCTGAATACCTTCATAGATCTGACCGATGACCATCTTCGAGTTCTTATTGGTCAGCTGCTGGCTCAGAACATCGAGCGACTTGATAACAGTAACACCGGCTCCAAGCAGTGTCGCCAGCTGGCGGCAGATGACAGAAAGCTCCTTGAGCTTCATCTTCTTACCCTGCTTCTCCGACATATCCGCTCTGGCGTTTGCCTCGCGAATATTCGTCACATACATCTTTTTCTGCTTAAACTGCGCGATCGCGGCATTCTGATCTGCAGCATCAATTAGCTCTCTGACCGATTTACCGCTCATATCCATAGCATCTACTTGAAATACTGGCAAAAGTCACACCTCCTCAGAACATGTCATGCATTGATTGTGATACTGACTGCCGGCTCTGTGCCAGATAACGATTAAGATTCTCGAGATCGCCGCAATGCATACGAGCCATCTCCTGTGAGATCGTGCCGGCTTTTACCAGCTGTGCGAGGCTATAATCCATCGTATACATACCCTGCTTAAGATGGGTCTGCAGTACGGTTGATATCTGATAGGTCTTGCCCTCACGGATCAGATTGCGCACGGCGTCATTCGCGACCAGTATCTCAAGCGCGGCCACACGGCCCTGACCATCCGAGGTCTGCAGCAGCTGCTGCGAAATGATGCCGGTCAGAACAGTCGATAACTGTATGCGGATCTGCTGCTGCTGATGCGGCGGGAAAACGTCGATAATACGATCGATCGTCTGAGCGGCGCTGGTAGTATGTAATGTCGACATGACCAGATGACCGGTTTCAGCAGCCGACACCGCGGTACTTATCGTCTCAAGATCGCGCATCTCACCGACCAGAATAACATCCGGGTCTTCACGCAGAGCTGATCTCAAGCCACTGGCAAAAGACTTGCTGTCGTCGCCTACTTCGCGCTGGTTGATCATGCAGCGTTTATGTCTATGCAAATATTCGATCGGCTCCTCAAGTGTCAGTATATGACAGCTTCTCGTCGTATTGATGTGATGGACCATGGCAGCCAACGTCGTTGATTTACCGGAGCCTGTCGGACCGGTAACAAGTATCAGTCCGCGCGGTCTGGTCGTCATCTCCTTAAGGATCGGCGGGAAACCAAGACTATCAAGTGTTGGAATCTCGGAAGTAACAACACGAATAGCAGCACAGTAGCTCTTGCGCTGCTTATAGACATTTACACGGAACCTGCTGACATTCGGCAGCACGTAAGAGAAATCGACCTCGCCAACAGTTTCGACAATGTCACGTTGGCGATCATTCATCAGCGCTAGACAGAGTATCCTCGTCTGATCAGGCATCAATACATAATCACGCATGCACCTGAGCTCGCCATTTACACGCATTATCGGCGGCAAATTGACCGTAATGTGAACATCCGAAGCCTTATGCTCCAGTGCCTCCATCAGAAATTTCTGAATATCCTTATCCGTCAATTCCGGAGTCGGATTGGTTCCGCAATCAAGTGTGCCAAAATTCATATATATCCCCTCTCCGAGTCAGCCTAGTATAATTTACAGGCTGCCTCAGGTAACCTCGTCAACTGAATAAGTGACCTTGAGCATCTCCTGGGTGGTAGTAACACCAGCAAGCACAAGCTCAACACAGGTCTCCATCAGAGTCGTCATACCCTGACGCATTGCCACAGCCCTGATCTGGTCCGTTGTAGCGCGCCGATCGATCAGCTCTCTGATATCTCGTGTTACAACCATTATTTCATGGATCGCGGTACGACCCTTATAACCGGTAAAATTGCATTCCGGGCAGCCAGCGCCACGATAAAGCGGCCGCGGCTCGCGCATTTTCAGCTGCATAGCCTCAGAATGCGACGGCTTATAGCTCTCCTTGCAATTCTTGCAGATCTTGCGCACAAGTCTCTGTGAGATGATGCCAACGACCGAAGATGACACCAGAAAAGGATCAACGCCCATGTCAACCAGTCGCGTAACTGTAGAGGCCGAGTCATTCGTATGAATCGTACTCAACACCAGATGGCCTGTTATCGATGCACGTATCGCGATCTCGGCGGTCTCGCCGTCACGTATCTCACCGATCAGGATGATATCCGGGTCCTGCCTCAAAATTGATCTCAAGCCACTGGCAAAAGTCATGCCCGCCTTAACGTTTACTTGTACTTGACTGACACCGGTAAGCCTGTATTCAACCGGATCCTCAACCGTAACAATATTTGTATCTGGCTGATTAAGATCCTTGAGTACTGTATAAAGTGTAGTGGTTTTACCAGATCCGGTTGGACCGGATACCAGTATGATGCCATGCGGGCTCTGCACGATACGGTCGAAGAGCTTCTCATTATGCTCAGATAGGCCAAGTGCGTTCTTCGAGAGCACAACATCTGAGCGGCCGAGCAGTCTTATAACGATCTTCTCGCCATTGACCGTTGGCAGAATCGACAAACGCATATCGACTGAGCGGCCTGAGATCGTTGTCTCGACACGGCCATCCTGAGGCACCCTCTTCTCAGCTATATCCATGCCGCCGATAATCTTGATTCTGGTAACTACCGCGGCATGAGCGCTCTTAGGTGACGACATGACCTCCTGCAAAACACCGTCAACACGCAGTCTGACACGCATTTTAGCCTCGGTCGGCTCGATGTGTATATCACTGGCGCCGATACGGATCGCATGCTCGATAATTGAGTTGACCAGCTTAACGACCGGTGCGTTCGCGACATCGTCGGTGATCTGCTCGGAAATACGCTCCATCTCAGCCAGATCGATTTCTTTTTCCAGCTCCTGAGCGGCCTTCTGCGCGTTCTCCTTACCATAGTTCGTTTCTATCGCCTGCAGGATCTGCTTCTCAGTCGAAATACGCGGGGAGACTTCTTTTCCCGTGATATAGCGTACTTCATCCTGTACTGTAAAATCCAGCGGATCGCTGATGGCCACCACCAGCATATTGCCCTCGAAACCAATCGGGATGGCCACATGCTTACGGGCCACAGACTCTGAGATCAGCCCAGGGGCCGATGGATCGATTCTCTCTTCAGAAAAATCTATATAGGGGATATGTGTCTGGTACTCAAGAGCCTTCATGATCTGAACATCGGTCAGCATGCCCATCTGCATGATCACCTTTCCGAGCTTCATGCCGTCAGACTGCTTCTGCTCAAACAGCGCCTCTTCCAGCTTCTCTGGTGTCAGGAGTCCTGAGTCTACCAGTATATCTCCGAGTTTCTTCATATATACGTTGCTCCCGCCTATTGGTACCTGTAATTGCTATCTAATTCCGTTTCTTATTATAACCATAATAGCACCAGATAAAAAGTACAGATGACTCAATAAAATCAAATTGTCACAAATGCTTAATAATAAGCATGACATGACAATTTTACTGACTATATAGTCATGACCGGAGCGGTGTTCCTTCACGCGTCTCCGGTCATTTATAATCTCATATTCTTGCTATATCAGTCTCACATCAGATAATTTGAATCAAACTGATTTGAGGCACAGAAATTAGTCAAAAAGCTTACTTCTCAACGACCACGCCTTTTTTCAGGATGACATTGGCGTAGAGTGCCTTCTCACCGCTGGACAGGACGGCATAGCAGGTCTTGGCACGATCATAAAACTCGAAACGGCCGATGTTCTCAAAAGCGTCGGCTCCGCGTTTGTCGTGTTTTGCCACGATCGCTTTGTACTCATCCCAGATCGGGGTCTCGACTGTATCACCGGGAACTACCTGCATCAGTACCACCGGTTTGTCGACATAGATATCAAGCGGCATCAGCTGCAGGATCGCGTCCAGCAGCTCCGGAACACCATGACCGTCAGCACGTATGACCTTGTCATTCATGCTCTCATGTGGGAAATTGCCATCACCGATACAAATTTCGTCGCCATGGCCCATTTCCATCAGGACCTTCAGCAGTTCGGGAGAGAGAATTGAGGGAATACCTTTTAGCATAGTTATTACTCCTTCTTGCGATTGTATTCTGTCAGCCTCAAGGCTGTTTACAGCTGAGCATCAGCATGCGGGCGGCGGCGGTCTGTTTGACTGCCTCGCGACCGGCCTTAAGATGTACCTTAGGATCAAATTTTGTCGGGTTTTCCTCAAGTGATTTACGCATAGCATTGGTAAAAGCCACCCTGAGGTCAGTGGCGTAGTTGACTTTGCTGACGCCGATATTAATACATTCGACGACAACATCGTCGGGCACGCCTGAGGTGCCATGCAGGACCAGAGGCAGATCGACCAGCTGGCGGATGGTGCTCAGTCGGTTGAGATCAAGCCTTGGCTCGCCCTTATATAATCCATGTGCTGTGCCGATGGCGACAGCGAGCGCGTCACAGCCGCTTCTATTTACAAATTCTACTGCGGTCTGCGGGTCGGTCATGCCGGCCTGATCAATTTCAAGATCATCCTCTTTGCCGCCGATGCTGCCAAGCTCGGCCTCAACAGAGACACCACAGGCATGAGCTACATCGACAACACGTCGCGTCAGCTCGATATTACCATCCAGCGGCAGCTGCGAGCCATCGATCATGACAGATGAGTAGCCGCCTCTTACTGCCTGCACTGCCAGCTCGAAGCTTGAGCCGTGGTCAAGATGCAGCGCAACAGGCGTTCTTACATCAAACTGCTTCATGGCCTGCAGCACCATATCGTGGAACATGCCTATACCGGCATATCTAAGCGTAGACGGCGTGGTCTGCAGAATCACCGGCAGCTTAAGCTCGCTGACGGCCTCCATCACACCCTGAACGAATTCCATATTCTCAACATTGAAGGCAGCAACGCCATATTTCGCGGCTGTAGCCTCACGTAATAGATCACCAATAGGAACAAGAGACATATGTGGTCCTCGACTTTCACCAATATATTATTTTATGATCTGAATCCAGCGTCAATCTCGGCCATCTGCTTGTCATCGAGCGCCTGCAGCGACTCGTAGTCGCCGGCAGCCACGACCGCTCTGGCTGTAAACTCAGCCACCTCAAGCCTGTCAAAAGCCTGGGTCAGATTCATTCCAGTCGTTATTATACCATCGTTTTCCAAAACTATACTGGAAACATCACCCGCGAACAGATCGGCAGCCCGCTGCGGATTCTCGTAGTTCAGGCCATAAGGTGCGCGCGGCAGCTCCTTAAGAAGCAGGTACGGTTCAGGCATCAGCCTGGCATCGAGCACTCTGTCAGTA
>CAZSLR010000105.1:0-7211 GCA_964607635.1 uncultured Oscillospiraceae bacterium | reverse complement strand
ACTTTTCAATGTTCATATATGTAAAAAGTCTATTGACTATTTACCGCTGGACTTTCTACATTTACTAAATTACATAATTTTCAGTCAAACATCAGAACATAGCAAGAAAACTATTACTTCTTGTTTTCACGCTTAACAGGCAATAAATCCATTGCAAAATTGTAAATTAATTATATAGGATGGAGAACATCTATGATTTTCTTTCCTTCTTCGCTGCATACATAGCTTCATCTGCATATTTAATCAGCTGATCTGCGCTTTTTGCGTCATCCGGGTAGATGGCAAGACCAATGCTTGCACTTATATCTAGCGCTTGATTATTCAAGCTTCTGGGCTGACTTATTATTTCAAACAGTCGTTTGCCGTAAACGCCTTCTCTTCCTTCACTGCCAAACGGGGACATAACGACAACAAATTCATCGCCGCCGATCCTTGCGATCATGTCGCTTTCACGAATTGCAGAGCTAAGGTCTGAGGCCACAGATTTCAGAATGAAGTCACCGGCATCATGACCATAAGTATCATTCAAGATTTTAAAACCATCCAGATCAATGAAAAACAAAGCAATCTTGTAGTTATACTTCATTGCCATTTCTATACTGTTTTCTAAGAACTGATCAAAATACAAGCGATTATATACACCTGTAAGAGCATCTTTCTGTGCACTTAGCTTATGGGCAAGACTCTCTTTTGCTAGACGTTCCTGAGTTTCCAGAACACGCAGCATGCCTCTGGGCACCTGGTACATCAAAACTCCTGACAAAGCCAAATAGACAGTACGATAGACCTGTCCAAGAGGATCTGACGAGACTATGTTGCTTGCTATTTCAGGATCGAAGCTCCTATAGAAGTATAAATATAAACCGTCCATACATATAATGGATAGAACAGTAGCCCAAATGATCAGCTTTTTATCCATGCGCAAAGACGATAAGAATATTATGACTGGATAGAGCATAACCGCCGCTGTCGTAACCGGGGCCATCGGTGATACATAATAGCCATCGAGAAAATTATAAATAGTCAAGCTAACAACATTAATCGTAACCATCACATAGCCATTCCAGATCATACTTTTCCGTTTTTTAATGAGAGGTGTCAAAGCTAGATTATAGAGAAGATTTATTACAGAAAGAATGATTCCATATTTGCCCACGACAATATCTTGAACAAAATATACGATGCTGCTCAGTAATAGAACGCTGCTAAAAAGAAACCAATGAAGGTACCAGTGGGCTTTTTCACCTCTTATAGCTTCTTCTTTGAATATTTCACTAAATTGTTTGTCCGGTCTGCGCATATTTCTATTCCCTCTTAGAATATTTATGATTTCTCAAATTACTATCATTATATCGTTTAATGCTTAGACGACTAGCTGTTCAGGCAAATTTTTTCATCAAATGAACGACTTGACCCTTCATTCTGTTTGCGTTATATTAGCTCTGAAATAACAGGGGAGCCTACATGGCTGAGAGGAAGGGAAGCCTTCGACCCTTAGACCTGAATTGGGTAATGCCAACGTAGGAAGAATACAGATTTTTTGTATTGTCGACGAGCGGCCCAACAGGGCAGCTTGTTTTTTTTGCATCATGCCAAAACGAACCGGCGCCCAAGGTAATTATTTGGAGGGGACATGGAAACAACTAAAACATCAACAAGGGAGAACAGCCTGATCTGGTTCGGCGCAGCTGCATCAATTGCAGAAATCATGACTGGCTCGCTGATTGCGCCTCTCGGTTTCACCAAGGGTCTAACCGCAATTTTACTCGGTCATCTCATCGGGTGCGTACTTCTTTATCTAGCCGGAAAGATCGGTGGTGAGACTGGCCTTTCTGCGATGAACACTGTCAAGCGCTCGTTTGGCACACGAGGTTCATCTCTATTTGCAGTGCTGAATGTACTGCTGCTGGTCGGTTGGACTTCAATCATGATCTGGTCCGGATCTGAAGCTGCCGCTACTGTTACCGGCACAACTACCTTTTGGTCGATCGCGATAGGTGCACTGATCGTACTCTGGATCGTAATTGGCATTACAAACCTTGGCCGACTGAACACCATCATAATGGCTCTGCTATTTGGATTGACAGCAGTATTATTTGTGATCATTCTGAAAAATGGAACGCCTCGCAATGTATCAGGCGACATGTCTTTTGGCATCGCCGTCGAGCTGTCGGCAGCTATGCCTTTGTCCTGGCTGCCGCTTATTTCAGATTACACGCGCTACGCTGCTAAGCCGAAGTTAGCGTCTCTAGCCAGCAGTGTTACATACTTTCTGACTAGCTGCTGGATGTATGTCATTGGCATGACCGCCGCGCTATTAACTGGTGAGTTTGCGATTGGAAGGATCATGATGACCGCAGGTCTCGGACTGGCAGGAATTTTTATCATTGTTTCCTCGACTGTAACTACTACATTTATGGATGCCTACTCGGCCGGAGCCAGCGCGGCCAGCATCTTCACTGGCTGGCACGAAAAGGCGATAGCAGTCGGCACAACCATCATCGGTGTTCTATTAGCAATCTTAAATCGGATGAACAACCTAGAAAGTTTTCTATATCTGATCGGCTCGGTATTCGCACCGATGATCGCAATCCAGATCACTGACTATTATCTGCTCAGAAAGCAGACCGAATCCGCCTTCGATTTTATTAACCTATCTATCTGGCTGATTGGCTTCATCATTTATCGTATCATCATGCGACTATATACGCCGGTAGGTGTTACACTGCCTGCTATGTTTGTAACCATTGCTATCACACTCATTGTCGCATTAATTCGCAAGAAGCTGCATTACAATAATCGATTAAGTGAGTCCTTTGAAAAATAAAAATGAAGCATTGACCCTTTGCTTTTACTACTAACTTTGTCCGATCATAACAATATAAAAGCAATCAAGAACTGAGGATACGACTATGGATTATTCACTTGTTATTCGAACTAAGACGCGCAAAGTAACTCTCGTTGGCATAATGATAGCACTCGGAGTTGCCTTAGCACCATTTTCAATTCCGCTCGGATCTGCACGAGTGTTTCCCATCCAGCACCTGCTGAATGTGCTGGCAGCAGTGCTTCTTGGACCTGTCTGGGCAACCATGATGGCGTTTGGTATTTCGTTGATCCGTGTCGCAACCGGTACTGGAACATTGTTAGCTTTCCCCGGCAGTATGATCGGCGCACTTCTAGCCGGGTTGATGCATCTTGCCTTCTTCAACCGATGTAAGTATGTGATTCGCTTCTGGCCTGCATTTGTCGGCGAAGTGATCGGTACGGGTATTCTGGGCGCATTAATTGCATATCCGGTAGCTGTATTTCTTATGGGAAAAACAGCTGCTCTCTTTACCTATATAATCCCCTTCATGGCAAGTACAGGTGTTGGAGCTGGCATCGCACTGTTAGTCTTAAACGCTCTATCAAGATCTAATCTGCTTAGTAGATTGAACCAGCATCAAGGATGAATAGTATGCAATCAACAAACAATGTTCCTATATTATCTAGAGCCGAACTAGCTGCGTCAGAAGTACGAAGATCATGCCCGCTAGTCCACTGTCTAACTAATACTGTCACAATAAACGATGTAGCAAATGCACTTATTGCCATAGGAGCTTCACCGATTATGGCCGAGGATGCTTGTGAATCTGCCGAGGTAACAGAACACGCAGATGCACTGGTAATTAATCTGGGGATGCCTAGTCCTGGCAAACTTGAAGCCATGCTAAGAAGCGGACGAGCAGCTAGAACAAAGGGCATACCGATCGTTTTTGATCCAGTAGGTGTCGCCTTAACAGAATTCCGTCGCCATGCTGCTGAGAAGATACTTACCGAGGTGCGGCCTAACATAATCCGTGGCAATTTCAGTGAAATCAGTTATCTGGCCGAACTAACTGCTGTTAGTCATGGTGTAGATAGTACCAATGAAGGATTTTACAGTCAGGCAGAACGCATTTCAGAATCAATCCAGCGGGCTGAGTCTGTTAGCCAGAAGTACGGTGCCATAACAATACTCACGGGCGAGCAAGATATCATTACCGATGGCCAGTATACCGAGGTCCAGGCTGGATGTTCCATTTGGCTTACTCGGATGGCAGGTGCGGGTTGTGTTCTCAGTGCTCTAATCGCTGCCTATGCTGCAATCGCATGTGACAAGAAAAAAATCATTGAGCCATCAATGGCAGATTCAGCGGCTGCACCTTCTAAATCAGGCTGCACAGATGACCATGCGGCAACTATCGAGCTGCCAACATTAATTACCTTGGCCCTGGCTGCTATGCAGAATTATCGTTCCGCGGCCATTGCAGCCGAGAAAAAATTACAGAATATCGGAGGCGGCAACGGCATGTATCGTCTTATCTTAATTGATTCACTTTATACAGATACTTTAAACACAACACTCGACACCACAAATGAACATTAGGAGGCACAAAATGCATAAGATTTGTGAAAGTATAGATAATCGCACAGAACTGGCAGCTAGATTAGCAGTTTATGCAGTAACTCATCGCTACGGTACAGATGAGCAGCTATTGGCAGAATTACAACAGGCCTTGGCAGCAGGTGTACGTATCGTTCAGCTGCGTGAAAAAGTATACCAGGGCGAAGTCTTACTTAATCTGGCAAAACAGGTTAGAGATTTGACCAGAAGGTATAACGCTCTACTAATTATTAATGATGATATCAGTTTGGCAATAAATGCAGGTGCGGACGGTGTCCACCTGGGGCAATCAGATGGCAGTATTGCAGCTGCGCGCCTTCAGCTTGGTTCTGATTTTCTGATCGGGGCTACAGCGCATACCGTCGAGGAAGCTATTGCAGCGCAAGCCGATGGCGCAGATTACCTCGGTGTTGGTGATGTTTTCGGTACAAAAAGCAAACCTGATACAATTCCACTATCTTTCAAAACATTGCAGGATATCGTAGCAAATGTAACAATACCCATTGTTGCGATTGGTGGTGTTAACACTGAGAACGCCAATCATTTGGCGGGTTCAGGCATAGACGGATTTGCGGTCATTACAGCTATTTTCGGTCAGACTGACATACCTGAACAAATTGCCCGACTTAAATCTGCCGCTGCCCTGCTGAAGCAGCCAGCGCCGATCAAACGAGTAACAAAATTTCCAAAAGCACTAACGATCGCTGGTTCGGACAGCAGTGGAGGCGCCGGTATTCAGGCAGATCTTAAAACGATGACCATGCACGGGGTCTATGGCATGAGCGTGATCACGGCGCTGACCGCACAGAATACTATCGGTGTTCAGGATATTCTGGATGTAACTCCGGAATTCGTCGCACAGCAGATGGATAGCATTTTCACCGATATAAGGCCGAACAGCGTAAAAATAGGCATGGTATCGAACGAAGCGATCATCTCAGTGATAGCCGCCAAGCTGCGCGAACACAGTGCTGAACATATCGTCGTTGACCCTGTCATGGTTGCTACAAGCGGCAGCAACCTCATAGTTGACTCAGCCGTTTCTACGCTCATTACAGAACTATTTCCGCTCTCAGAACTTGTAACGCCTAACCTTCAAGAGGCGGAGACACTCTGCGGCTTCGCAATCAAGACAGAAGCAGACATGGAACACGCCGGCGAGACGATTTTGCGCTTCGGTAGCCGTGCTGTCCTCGTAAAAGGTGGTCATTTCGGTAACACTGCCTCGGATTATCTGGTGACAACTTCAGGCGGAGAATGGCTGCGCAGTCCGCGTATTCAAAACACAAATACTCATGGCACGGGTTGCACACTTTCTTCTGCTATTGCCAGCAACCTTGCCAAAGGCATGGAATTGACAATAGCCGTACGTCATGCTAAGAAGTATTTGACTTCTGCCATTGCAGCAGGACTGGATCTGGGTAAAGGACGCGGTCCACTTCTGCATATGATCAATTAATTCTCTCAGCTTCATCATTTATCATTATTCTTTCATTTCCAGACAAAGTAAAACCACCTGTCGACAAAATTCCTTTTATCAATAGATGGTATTTGATTTGGTAAAGGAACTAACTATTGATAAAATGCACCGCTCAAATCAAATCGTTACAAGATACACCGGTTTTGCACACCCCTTATCGTAGTGTGAGAGCTTCCCTGAAAGCAGCTCGCTCGAGTGGTACAAAGGCTCCATTAACTATAAGTGAGCGTCCAATAATTACTGCCGAAGGAAGTCCGCTTCGAACGGATTGCATTTCAGATTGACGCACAGTTTTCCGTTCAGCTCGTAATCAGCAAATACTTACCGACTTAACCACTGTGCAATATCAATGACTTGAATTCCCTCATACTGATACTGTTCGTGTCTTGTTCTCGCAATTAAGAGCTTTGGGTATGCATCTTTTATTTTAAGTAGAGAATCAACTTCTCTTTCAAAGGTCTTTTCATTAGAAATATCATTGGAAACCTGAATATAAATCTTTTCATTTTGCTTGACTGCCACAAAATCAATCTCTTTTTTGTAAAGCACCCCTACATAGATTTCATAGCCTCTTCTCATTAGTTCAAGTGCGACAATATTCTCCATCACCCTGCCGTAATCAAGATTTCGAGTGCCTAATTTCGCAAATCTGAAAGCATGGTCGCTTAGATAATATTTTTGGTTAGACGTCAAATATTTCTTCCCACGGATGTCATATCTCCTAACCTGATAAAATGCAAAAGCATTACACAAGTAATCCAGATAGGAACCGACTGTCTTATGATTTATTGAATCCATATTTTTCGTAAGGGTATCTGCAATTTTTCTTGATGAAGTCAAATTCGATATATTATCCATCATAAAGTCTGCAATCTTATCCATCAATGCAATATTCCGTATTTTGTACTTCTGTCTGATATCCCGCAAAATAAGCGTATCAAATATATCTGCGAGATATTTATACTTTTCCTCCGACTCTTTATACAAGTATGATCCTGACATGCCACCTTCTTTGATGTAGGCATCAAAAGCAGATTGGAGATCTGAAGTTCCATAGTAACTTAAGTACTCAGAAAAAGAAAATGGATACACTTCTATTTCATAGGTACGACCTGTAAACAACGTAGCTAGGTCACTACTCAACAAGAATGCATTTGAGCCAGTAACGTAAATATCATATTTCCCAGTAGAATGCAGGCTGTTAATAGTGAGTTCAAACTGTTCACACATTTGCACTTCATCAATAAATAAATAATTTGATTTTTTACGATCAAATTTATCTTCTATATAATCATTAAGCGC
>CAZSLR010000104.1:0-7240 GCA_964607635.1 uncultured Oscillospiraceae bacterium | reverse complement strand
TTTTTCTGTTCCGTTCTATGTCTGTTCCCTGATGTCTGATATCCATACCCCGTTTATATCTGAAGATACTCTCGGGTTAAGATCGATATGAATGATAAAGATGTTTTTGTTATTTTTCAAGCATATCAACAAAATTATGCAGGAAGCCTCTGGCCTCTGTATCTGGCAGCTCTGAAGCTATACTTCGGCAGCGATTCAGATTGTCCTCAAGTATTTTTCTTGAACGCTCAATACTGCCGGAAGCTCTGGCCCATGCTATCAGCTCTCTCAGCTTAATCTCATTTCGTTCACCGTTGAGGAAGCCCTCAAGTTCTGCACGGAACTCGCTGTTCGTTGAAGCCAGCAACAAAGGCAGTGTAACGATACCATCAAGCAGGTCGCGCCCTGTAGGTTTGCCAGCTTCATTGTCGTTCTCAATATCTAGCAGATCATCTCTGATCTGAAATGAAGCCCCCAGTCTGAGTCCGAAATGCCAAAGCTTCTTCTGATACATTTCATCAACCTGACCGACATATCCTCCGCCTGAACATGCTGCAGCAAATAACATGCCTGTTTTACCAAGTATTCTTCTCAAATAAGTTCTATAGCCTGGTATTTTACTACGTCCAAGGTACTGTGATACATCGCCATTACAGATCTGCTCGATCACTATAGCCAGTCTGGTCATTTCCTCTGCCGGCAGCTTGCAGGCTGCCAGCATACGCAATGATCTTGCCAACATATAATCACCTGTATAAACAGCAACGTGGTTGCCGCTTAGTGTGTGAAGGGCGGGTCTGTCTCTTCTTGTTTCCGCACCATCGATTACATCATCATGTACCAATGTGGCTGCATGCATTGTTTCAATAGCTGCAGCTAATGGCATCGCCCGTTCTCTGTCGTAATTTCCTGTCATAGCAGAAGCTATGACCAGAGCAGGGCGCAGCCTCTTGCCGCCGCCTGTAATCAACTCACGCGCTGTTTTCTCAATATAGCTGTTTGCAGGAAAACTATTGTCAAGATAATTCTCGAAGTATTCCAGTTCCTGTGCCAACCTGGGCATCGATACCGCGTACTGCTTGTTCATAAAACCTTACTTCTGTTTTTTCTTGCGGATGCTTTTCTTCTGTCTGGGAAAAAATAGCTTAAGCTTGCGATTTTTCCAGATGCTTTCCCAAACTCTGTTCAGCCAGGGCAGCAGATAATGATCCATGCCGAATGCTCTGCCTGCACCGCCCATTGTGGCGATCGCAGCGAATCCAAGCCACCATGTGTGATAGTAAAGACCTGTAGATGTAACAAACATTGCCATCATACCTAGGGTTCCGACAGAAGCCAGGAAGGTCAAGCTGCCGCTAAGCAGAAGCAGACCAAGAATGATTTCGACAAGAGTTACTGTGATCTGGAAGAACATCTCCCAGCCTTGGCTGCTGAGAGCCCAGCTCTCCATGATCCAAGGAACCAGATTGAAGCTACCGAAGTTGAAAATATCGATCTTCGCGAACATATCCTTGGTAACAGCGGCGCCTTCAATCATTTTGCTGGCATACGCTACTTCAAGATTCACGATATTCAGTTTTATGTCGAAAATTTCGTCAACTCGCAGACCGCCTCCGGTTGCAGCTGAAACAGCGTCTGCAGCCAGCTGATAGCCTCTGCTCAGACCTGAGAATTCAGCCAGCTTAGGCCCTGTGAACCAGCCCTCTGTGACCTTCTTAATACCTTCAAGCAACCAATAGAAGCCCATGAACATACGTAGCGGAAAGAGCCACCATGCTTGCATTTTTTTAGAATAATGTTTCTCAATAAGATTCTTATCCTGCCTGCGTTCTACAAGTTCACTCTTCAGATAGTTGAAGGGACCACGGAAACCCATGATCTCAAATAGATAATGAACATTTACCAGGAATTTCATAACAACAGATAACCATGAAGGCAAGCTCTTGCCCATGATTTCCGATACTGCGAAATAGTTACCGATACAAACCATAGTACCGTGGAATTTTACTTCGACACGCTCAGGCTTCTGACCACGTATCTCACGTAAAATGTTCGCGGCAGCACCATCGCCGGACTGAATAGCATTCTCGACCATAGCCGCATATGGAACACCATTGTCATCACCAAGAGCACCACAGTCACCGACCGCGTAAACTCCTTCGTGTTCAGTTCTGGCAGTATCATCAACCTTAATTCTGCCACCACGGCCCTGACGCTCAAGTCCGAGTGAATCAGATTCACTGCTGCAGCAAACACCTGCACACCATATCAAGGTGTCAGTTACGATCTCGCCTTTTGCCGTTATGATCTTATTACCGATCATCTCATTAATGCCTGTCTGAAGCATGACTTCTATACCAAGCTTATCTGTCATGTATTTGTGTGCCTTGGCGCTGTTCTTTTTATCAAGTGCAGGCAGTACACGATCAAGCATATCTACTAGGATCAGCTTGACTTCGTTAATGTCAATATTGTTTTCGCGCGCGAGCTTCTTGGACCAATGAGCTAGCTCACCGATCATCTCAACGCCAGTGAAACCGGCACCTCCGACTACAAATGTCAGCAGACTGCTGCGCTTCTGCGGATCATTCTCCAGACCAGCCTTCTCGAAGCAATCTCTGATATGATTTCTGATTTCTACTGCGTCATCATATGACCAGAGAGTGAAAGCGTTTTCCTCCAAACCAGGTATGCCATAGAATGCGGGCTTGCTGCCGATGGCAACGATACAGAAATCATAAGTATATTTTTCCTTGGCTCCGACCAGCGTTTTATTATCAAAATCGAAATGGTCGATAGAGTCTTGAACTAATTTCACTCTCGTATCACGGAAGATCTCCTTAAGTGATATACGTATAGTTTCTTCATCCTGGCGATTGCCAGCAACCTCATGCAGCTCTGTAAGAAGAGTATGATAACTGTTCCTGTCGATCAGAGTGATCTCAAGATCATCCTTTTTCCCCTTCTTGTTGAGATAGAGTGCAGCTGCAACACCAGCATAACCCGCACCTACAATGATTGCCTTCTTAGTCATTTGGCTGTTACCCTCCCATGGCCTCTGGCCTGATTATTGCATCTCTGACTGCAATTCAGTGAAGCAATAATTTTTGCGATATTTTCTTTTCAAATAAATAGTAGATATTTACTTGTTTACTATTTATGTATTGACGACCTTTTAATTATATCAAGTATATATCTATTTTTACATAGAACAATATGAATGTACCGATAATATAAACGCTTACGGAGAAGCCAGCTGTTATAATGGTTACAGAAAACTATATAAATGTTTAATCCGACTATATTTATATGAAATGCACAAAAGAGGGTGTTTACGGAAGAATCGTTATCGTTTCCGAATCGAAGTCGATCTTGCCATCATTTTTCATTTTCCTGAGCTCCCTTGATAACGAGGTTCTCTGAACCCCCAGGTACTCAGCAAGCTCCTTTTTTGTCATAGTTAAATGGATCGTACTGCTGCCTTGAGCTTTACTCTGTGTGTCGAGAAAATCGATAATTCGTTGCCTTAGAGACCTGTTGATCGTCTGCCGAATCTTGCCGCTCAACAGAGATGTGTTATCGGATACAATTCTCAAGAACTCAAGAAGAAATGGCTTACTGTCAAGCATAAGTGTCAGAATCAAATCTCTCTGAAGCACGATCACAGTGCTTGTTTTGCGACAGGTTATGGTCATGGGGAAGCTTTGATTGGATGAGAAAACCAAATTGCCCCCAAGGACATCGCCTGGTCCAAATCTGGCTACCAGCATCAAGGTGCCTTGTTCGCTGATTCTTTCAATCGCGATTTCTCCGCTGATTATTATTTCTACAGCTGGACAGGGATCACCTTCAAGGTGAACTATCTGCCCCTGATGGAAGTTCTTGACCAGACATCGTCTGTCCTCCAGAAGCTTTGACAACTGATCTGAAGAGAAGCCGGCGAACAAAGATTGACTTAACAATTTTGCTGTTACTATTTTGGATGCGTCATTTGATTGCATACTAACATTGCCTCCATGGTTATAAGTCAATATTGAATACTGTTAAAATACATCGCTTGTAGTTACCATGGTCACACATGTTAGTTTAGCATACACGCTAAGCTCTGTAACGAAGGATTTTGATTATATGTTCATAAAGAAAGAGGTAATGGCATTGAAAAAGAATCTTATAACAATCGTCAGACTACTATTTCTCGGATTATTTCTGTTCTTGATCATCAAAGGGAGAATGCAGCTATGGCTAATAATTTTCGCAGTCAGCTTGATTGCTGCACTGTTTTTTGGAAGGGTTTTCTGTGGCTATATCTGTCCAATGAATACAATTATGCGTCCAGTAAACTGGTTGGCACGTAAGCTCAAATGGCAGACCACCAATAAACCAAGAGCTCTAGGATCAGGGTGGTTGGCCATCGTCTTACTTGCTATATCCATACCACTTATGCTGGCTGCAAAAAGAGTCCTGCAAAGAGACATTCCCGTTCTTGTAATTTTCCTGATTCTATCAGCTGTCGTTACTTTGCGTTACAGGCCTGAGGTATTTCACAATTTGCTTTGCCCGTTTGGAGTCTTACAGAAGATAACAGGCAGATTTGCGCTTTATGGTGAAAATGTTGAAGCCTCAGCCTGCACTGGCTGTCATAAGTGTGAGAAGGTATGCCCTTCTGAAGCTGTTCATGTGGATGCTTCTACAAGGAAGGCTACTATCAATTCAGCGCTTTGTCATCAATGTCAGGATTGCGCGATCGTTTGTCCTTTTGATGCAATATCATACGGACGCACATCTCGTAAATAATCAATCCGGCTCCTGCTCGGTCGGATAGAAGCAGCCGCCTGTATAAACCAACATAAAGATGATGTAATGGCGCAAACTGTCTTGATTGCGTTTTGCAAGTCCTCGGACAAACTGTTCGTCGAAGGTAAGAAGATCCTGACATTCCTTGAGCTGGAGCAACAAGCTCTCGAGAAGTCTCAGCTTATCCTTGCTCTGATCTTTTTCAGTGATTTCAATATAGTCTAGAGCGATCAGCTTACGCATAAAAATCGAGCTTTGATGCCATGTGTGCTCTGATTGCTGATGTGCAGCGGCTAAGCCACCTCCACTGATGGCAACAGTAGTACTAGCGTCAAGTCTCTGCAGCGTCAATCTGGCAAAATCTCTGAGCTGTGGCAACTCACCGGCAAGCTTCATCATGACATTGGTATCCATGTCCTGCATCATATGTGAGAAGCGGATTACCTTATCCTGAAGAAGGTTGCGCCAGGCGTTCAAGCCAAGCTCCATTTTGATTTGATTCTCAGTTCTGTATATCATCTCTAATCCTTGAGGGCAGCCGTCGTTTGACAGCTGCCCCTCGTATCCCTTCAAATAGAATCTATTACGGAGAACATTTTATTACAAATAGCTGACACAAACAATTATTTGTTGCTGAACAAATTGCACAGAATAAGCATGGAGCGAGAAGTCGTAAGTCCTAAAATACTGGTATGGCTGGCAAATCAGCACATAAAAGATTAGAATAGAGATAGATGTAAAGTTTTATCAAAATGGTAAAAGTCGACTAAGATCAATGAAAGGGAGGATAGTCCGGAAAAATTACGATTGTTGATCTGCACCGGACTGAAGAGATATGAAGAAGTTCGCGTTGTTTGTCTTCCGCGGTGACCCTATGTGTTTCATACATGTTATGCTGAATGCTCTTGATCTAAAAGCCTCAGGTCATGAGGTTAAGGTTATCCTTGAAGGGGAGGCTGTTAAGCTTATTAAGCCAATGCAGGAGGATAACAATCCATTATTCAAAAAATTGCAGGAGCAAAACCTGATCGACTGTGTTTGTCGTGCCTGTTCTGCCAAATTAGGTGTGCTTGAATATAATGAACAGTCAGGCATAAGACTTGCTGAAGAAATGAGTGAACATCCGGCCATGAACACTTATATCGCTCAGGGCTGTGAAATTATAACATTTTGATTTGAAACTGATAACTGATCATTATGCAGGAGGAGAGTATTTTGACGAAGAAGCAGAAGCAAAGTGCTTCGATCAATGGAACCGCATGTGATAATGTGAAGTCTGAAAAGGTGCACAAGGCTACTATGCGCGAGTATGTTAGAAATACAGGCTTAGTTATCAAGACACATCGTCGATGGATAATTGCCGCAACTGTTGCTGTTCTGCTCTGGGGTCTGCTTCTGTTCACTATAATCAGCAATTACGAGAGGCGCACCAATCTGTATATAAGTACTGAGCTAGAGACTCTTAGATCAGAGCTGGATGTATCGATCAAGACTTATGAAAGCTTCTCAAAATATGTTTTTGAGGAAATTATCAATAAGCCTGAAGTACTGAAGCTTGTTGCTGATGCAGCTGTTGGTGATGAACAGATTAGAGATTTAAAGCGTCAGGAGCTTTATCAACTGCTTGTAGCTGACTATAGCATGTTGACTGAATATAGATTCAGGCAGCTGCATTTCCATTTTAGTGATGGTGTGAGCTTCCTACGCTTTCATGAACCTGAAAAATTTGGCGACAGACTGTTTGCGGTTCGAGATTCCATACGTATAGCCAATCAGCAGCAGAGGTATGTATCTGGATTTGAGGAAGGCAGGATATTTAACGGTTATCGTTTTGTATATCCACTTCGCTATGAGGACCGACATATCGGCACTGTTGAAGTATCAATATCTATGGACTACCTGATGAGCATGCTGAATCAGCTCTATCCAGATAATGATCTCTATTTTATGCTAAGGCGAGATGTAGTCGAAGATGTAGTTTTTGAAGATATGCAAGATAATTATCGGCAGAGCCCTTTTTCACCAGATTACCTTTTTGACAAGGCTGTAGGGGCTGAAGCTGATAAGTACAGACTGAGCTTCGCGCTTAACGAATCACTCAACCAGAAGATTGAAGAAGCCGCACGTGGTCAGATATTAAAGCAAGGAGATTTCGGCTTCTTCATCGAAAATGATGACACAGATGTTGAAGTCCGTTTTTTGTCGATAAAGAACATTGTAGGTAAGCAGACCGCATATATAGTATCACTGCGCGAAGATCAAAATTTCAGTCAGATGCGTTTTGATCATATCAAGGATATTATTCTTATCACTCTGATTCTATTTATGTTTTTGATGCTTTCTTTTTTCTACAATCGAGAACGAATTAAGCTGCAGAAGCTCTCATATTCTGATTCCCTTACTGGCATTTACAACCGTTATATGTTTCTGCGTCAAGCAGAGAAAGGATTTGAACGCTATAAACGCT